>JABWBZ010000314.1 GCA_013359335.1 bacterium | reverse complement strand
GATTTTGCGTCAAGATCCGGACGTCATCATGGTGGGCGAAATCCGCGACAAAGAAACGGCGCATATCGCCATCGAGTCGGCGTTGACGGGACACCTTGTATTTTCGACGCTTCACACCAATGACGCGCCGAGCGCGATCAACCGCCTCACTGACATGGGCATCGAACCGTTTTTGACGTCGTCGGCTGTGGCTGGCGTTCTCGCGCAGCGTTTGGTGCGCAAACTTTGCCCGAAATGCAAAACGGCTTTTCATCCGGACGCGGAGACTCTTAAATCGCTCAACATTCGCGTATCGCCGAATTATACTTTTTACGGCGCCAAAGGCTGCCCGCACTGTAACAACAAAGGCTACAAAGGCCGGCTTGCCATTTATGAATTATTGCTGGTTAATGATGAAATCCGTCACCTGACCGTCGAGCGCGCTTCGGCGAATCGTTTGAAAGACGCAGCCATTGAAAACGGCATGCGTACGCTGCGGCAGGACGGCGTCGCCAAAATTCTTCAAGGCCTGACGAGCATCGAAGAAGTCATTCGCGTCACGTCGGAGTAAAATCATGAGCGTATTTCAATACAAAGCGATCAACGCTTCAGGCCAGGTTGTCGTCGACACGATGGAAGGTCCGACTGCCGGATTCATATCGGAACAACTCGACCGGTTGAATTACGTCCCGCTTCAGATCACGGAAAAGAAAGGCATGTTTGCCGGCAAAAGTGGCGGCGGCTCCAACAAAATCGATCCTAAAGAAGTCATCGTTTTCACTAAACAATTTGCCACGCTTTTCAAAGCCGGCGTTCCCCTGCTCTCATGTTTACAAGCTCTGGAGGAACAAGCGGCTTCGGAAGCGATGCGCGCCGTGATCAAAGATATCGCCGGCAACGTGCAAAGCGGTAAAACTCTTTACGAATCAATGAAGCCGCACAAAAATGCTTTTTCAAGTTTGTACGTCGACATGGTGCGCGTCGGTGAAGCCGCCGGCGTTTTGGAGGAAGTGCTCACGCGGCTCGTTGCATTCCTGACGCACGATCTTGAAATAAAAACGTCCATTAAAAAAGCTACGCGATATCCGATCATCGTTTTGGTCGGCATTGTGATTGCGTTTATTGTACTGATTTTATTGGTGGTGCCGAAATTCGTTGACATATTCAAAAAAATGAAAGTCGATTTGCCGCTCCCGACGCAGATACTCATCGCGATCAATACCGGCATTACGCAATATTGGTTCATCGTATTTCCCGCTGCCATAGCTCTATTCATCGGATTCCGTATGTTCATCAAAACGCCGTACGGCAAAAGACTGTGGGATGAAAAACGCCTGAAGCTGCCGATCTTCGGGCCGTTGTATCTGAAAACATCAATTTCACATTTTGCCAAAACGTTTGAAACACTGAATAAAAGCGGCCTCCCGATTTTACAAACGCTCACAATTATCTCTGAAACGATCGGCAATATTATTATTTCGGAAGAAATTCAAAAAGTCATCATCGGCGTCAAAGAAGGCCAGGGCCTGGCTCAGCCGCTCCGCCGGAGCGAAATATTTCCGCCGATTGTCGTTCAAATGATTTCCATCGGCGAAAAATCCGGGGCGCTCGACAATATGATGACCAATATTTTCGAATATTTCGATGAAGAGGTCGATTACACCGTTAAAAATCTGACGACGCTCATTGAACCTTTGATCACCGTACTTTTGGGCGGAGTCATTCTATTTATCGCATTGGCGATATTCATGCCGATGTGGGATATGCTCGGACACATGGGAAAGTAAAAAATGAACCGATTAAAAAAATGGCATGGGGATCAGCGCGGTTATTCTATTATAGAAGTAATTACCGTAATCTTATTCATCGGTATGGCGCTGCCGTCGCTGGTGTTATTCTTCAGTCACGCCGTCGTCGCGAGCGCGGAAGAGGAAATTCAATCCAAAGCGCTGATGTTGTGTGAACAGAAGATGGAAGAAATACTGGCGGATAAAATGTCGCCGTCGCACGGATATTCATGGATCACCACGCCCAACCGGTACGCATCGGAAACTATTTCCGGCGGATTTACCCGAACGGTCGCCGTCGTGACAACCGGAAAAATTTACAACAGCGTCTCGTACGCTGAAATTACCGTCACTGTATCGCATTCCCTGATCACGCCAATTCAATTACAGTGCTGGTCAACGATGTATTGATATGAAAATTATTCTAAAAAATTCTAAAGGATTCACGCTGATCGAATTGCTTACAACCGTCACCGTGATGGGCATATCGTTTCTCGGCGTGTATATTATTTTTCTGAAATCGATCGAGATTTATTCCGAAGTTCTAGGGCGCTCATTCGGCGTTCAGACCATCGAGCAGGCCACCGACGTACTGACGCGTGAAACTAAAAACGTACGCGACAAAAACAGCATCATTATCGCGACCGCCTCACAATTCAAATTTACCAACATCCACGGACAAACCGTCGATATGGTGTACGCCGCTCAACAATTGAAAAAAAATACGGTCGTATTCGCGTCCCACGTCACGAACTTTGCCTTCACTTACAAAAAATGGGACGGTACGGCGTGGGCTTCCGGCGCGACCAACCAGATCGCATCGGTGCATTATACCATGACAGTACAAAATTCAAATAAAAGCGTAACGTTTCAAAATTCAATTGTGCTGAGAAATACGAGGTAACATGGCCAAACGGTTTTTACAAGACGAGCGCGGCTCGGCTTTGAGCAGTATGATTCTTTTAATTTCAATCCTCACGATTATGGGTTTGACGCTCACGCTCATCCTTCAGAATAACGCCAAAATCAGCGCCACGGATAGCGACAGCATGCGCGCATTTTATGCCGCACAATCCGGCATCGACTATGCCGTCAAAGCGTCGTTGAACACGATGAACTGGCATTGGTCGGCGCCGAATCAATCCATCGTCGGCAGCGCGGTGACGATCAGCGTCGAAGACAATACAATAATACCGGCATTGAACGACACATTACAGGTGCGCATCAAAGCGGTACATGGGCAAGCGGCGTCCAACCAGGTTTTTCGTCTTCGGCTGATCGACATCAGCGGATATGCCGTGTATATCAGCGGCAGTTTAAATGACGTCAGCGTGCGGGACTCGGCGGGCACGGTTAAAAATTCGCTGGCTTATGAATATGCCTCCGTCTTGCCTGAAATCGATATTAACAAACTGAAACAGATGGCCATTGCGCAAGGACATTATTTCAACAGCAGTCTGACTCTGGACAATGGATCGAGCTATCCCACCGGCAATGACGCCAGCTACTACCATCCGCGTCCCAACGGCGTTCCGAGCGACACGCCAAACGTCGTCTACATCGAAGGCGATCTCGAAGTCAAAAACAGCGCGAGCATTTATGGCATTGTCGTCGTGCAAGGCGACGTGCGTTTGAAAAACAGCCAGAAGCTCGAAGTCATTTTGTATCTTCCCAGTCCCGTTTCGGTCGTCGAACCTCAGGACGTTACGCTGTACAATAAAGAAAACGTTTACGGCGGAATTTTCGGCGGCGCCAATGTCGAAGGTAACGGCAATCCCGGCAAAATCAACGTGTACTTCCGCTCATCGTACATTCAAAAATTCTTCAGAAATTTCTCTACCAACGGCATGCCGTACGTCCTGTTCTGGCGCAATTGGAAGCAGATTTGAACCCGTTCCGTATCCGTCGGTTTTTATATTCATTTTTTAATCAGATGCTCCTCAATTCGCATATACCC
>JABWBZ010000037.1 GCA_013359335.1 bacterium | reverse complement strand
CATATCGACTCCGATAACTTTTCCGTTTTCCCCGACCAACGAACGCGCGACAAATGCATCATTGCCGGCGCCGGATCCGAGATCCAACACCGTGTTGTCTTTGCTGATTTTTGCAAATTGAGTCGGAATGCCGCAGCCCAGCCCCAGATCGGCGTCGGGGTTGTATCCTTCGACGGCGGCATATTCGTCGCTCATGATCGTGAAATCGGTACCGCAACCGCTCGTGCCGCCGCAGCAAGACGATTGATTGAATGTTTTGGATTGCAGAGCGATCTGGCCGTATTTTTCTTTAACCATTTCTTTGATCGACTCGGACGATGAATCGGCGGATGTTGCCGTTTTTTCATCCGTGCAGCAATCGGAATCGCAGCATCCTGAAGTTTTATTTTTAGTTGTTGAGGGTTCCATTTTTATTTTCCCTTTTTGATGGTGATGGGTTTAGTTGGCGGACAGCAGCTGTCAAAAACTTTAAATAATTTATCGATTAAACCGGAAAGTTGTGAGATCGTTTCCGGATTGATACAATAGCTTGATTTTGGCCCTTCGATTTCTCCGTGAATCAACCCGACGCGTTTGAGTTCTTTTAAGTGTTGCGAAACCGTCGACTGTGCTAAGGGCAAATCCGAAACCAGATCGCCGCAAATGCAGACATTGTCTTTGGCTAATTTTTTTAAGATCGCAATACGGGCTGGATGCGACAAAGCTTTAGCTAATTCGGCTAACTTAATTTCGTCTTTTTCAAATTCATGTGCTTTACTGACGGCCATACAGTTCATTCCTTTATCGTTTATCGTAAATATACGATAATATAATTTCAAAGTTTCATGATGTCAAGAAATTTGCTTAGTAATCTCTGTGTGATTTAATTTGGCGCTGAAAAAATAAAGATTTAAATCTGAAGAAAATAAAAAAAGCCATCTGAAAACAAATGGCTTTTAAGCTTAAACAATTCAAAAAAAAGTTATGAACTTGTTTCAGTCTTTTGTTCATCTTTAGCAGGAAAAGCAGTTTTCCAGATATAATCCCAGATCGGTGAGCTGACGCCGTAGCCTTTACTCGAATCCTGAAAATGATGCTTAATATGATGATTTTTGATCGCCAGCCAAAACGGGGATTTCATCGGAAAGTGGTGAATTGCATAATGCGTCATATCATAGAACAAATAACCGGTCATGAATCCCGCCCACATTGGAATGGCACGGTTATCCACCGCCACATCAAACAACCAATAAAATAAAGCGGACAACGGAATACTAATAATGGGCGGCATCACCAAGCGGCGGCTATCCATCGGATAATCATGATGAACTCCGTGAAACATGAAGTGAATACGTTCCATAAAAGCGCCACGCGGAGTGAAATGGAAAACAAAACGATGCAAAGTGTACTCTGCAAACGTCCAGAAAACTAAACCGAAAATAGACCAACTCGTTATTTGTAAAACGGTGAAACGAAATGTCACGGATAAGTACATCATATATACAATGACAGGAACGAATATGACTAACGGAGTGACCGGGTGAACTCTGGATAAAAACTCCAAAAAATCGCTCTTAAACATACGAATCGTTTCATCTTTATTTGAAACGAACTTTTTTGCCATATCTTAACCTTTCAATAATCTTTCAAACATTAGCCTATAATCATTAGCCTATAATATAGTGACATAAGTGACATTATAGTTACATTTGCGCAAGTATACATAAATCAAATTTCTGCAGCAAGAAAAATTTCTTCTAAGCTTACAGTCGTTCCGACAGATAATTCGATGTTTTATCGATAGCGATACGTTCTTGAGTCATCGTGTCGCGGTAGCGTATAGTGACGGTCTGATTTTGCAACGTTTCACTGTCAATGGTAATACAATACGGCGTTCCGATTTCATCCTGCCGGCGATACCGTTTACCGACGGTCGCGCTTTCATCGTAAAAAACTCTGAACCGCTTTTTGAGTTCATCATATAATTTCGTTGCAATTTCCGGCATGCCGTCTTTGCGTACAAGAGGAAGTACAGCGGCTTTGACGGGCGCAAGTTGGGAGTGAAATTTCATCACAGTGCGAATTTCGGTTTTTCCTTCGCCGGTCGGCGCTTCCTCTTCGGCATACGCGTTACACAAAAACGCCATCAGGCCGCGGGAAGCTCCGGCGGAAGTTTCGATCACGTACGGAATAAATTTTTCCTTAGTCGCATCATCGAAATATTCGAGGTTCTTCCCGCTGAATTCTTGATGACGGCGGAGATCGTAATCCGTACGATTATGAATGCCTTCGATTTCGCCCCAACCGAATGGGAATAAAAATTCGATATCAAACGCGGCCGATGCATAATGCGCCAATTTTTCGTGTTCATGAAAATTCAGTTTATCCGGCGACATGCCGAGGTTGATATACCACTGTTTCCGCGTTTCTTTCCAGTGATTGAACCATTCCATGTCCGTTCCGGGCTTGACAAAAAACTGCATTTCCATCTGTTCGAATTCCCGCGTGCGGAATAAGAAGTTCTTCGTATTGATTTCATTACGAAACGCTTTGCCGATCTGCGCGATCCCGAAAGGAATTTTCTGGCGGGTGGAATCTTTGACGTTGTAGAAATTGACGTAGATGCCCTGCGCGGTTTCCGGGCGCAGATAGACTACGGCGCTGGAATCTTCGAGAGGGCCGATGTAAGTTTTAAACATCAGGTTGAATTGACGGGCTTCGGTGAATTTGCCTTCTGCGGCGCATTTGCCGGCTTTACGGCCTTGGTAAGCTTTATTACCGCACATGGATTCTTCGATTTGGTCGGCGCGGAAACGCGCCTTACATTCTTTGCAATCTACCATCGGATCGGTAAAATTTTCAACGTGTCCGCTGGCTTCCCACACGCGCGGATGCATGAGGATCGCAGCGTCGAGCCCTTCCACGTCGTCGCGATAGGTCATCGATTTCCACCACGCGTCTTTGAGATTTTTGAGCAATTCGACGCCAAGCGGGCCGTAGTCCCAGCAACCATTGAGGCCGCCGTAAATTTCGCTTGACTGAAAAATAAATCCGCGCCGTTTGCAGAGGGAAACAATTTTGTCCATCAATTCCGTACCGGAAGGTTGTTGAGCCATGGTTCTCCGTATAGTTTTTAAACCGACAATGGCGGAATGATATTGATATTTAGCTATAAAATCAATCCTATTTCATCTTTGCAACTCGGTGTAAAATGTAATACATTCGCCATCGCAGATCTAAACCATTTCAAATTCAATGAGTTCACTCAAAATTATATTTATGGGTACGGCTGATTTTGCTGTGCCGTCCTTGAAAAAGCTTTGCGAGAGTTCTCATCATGTTCTCGCTGTCGTCACGGCGCCGGATTTACCTCGCGGGCGTGGACAAAAAATATTGTTCACTCCAGTCAAAGAATTCGCTCTGGCGCATCACCTTCCGGTCATTCAACCGGGGACGGAAAAAGGCGCCTTACGCGATCCGGCCTTTATCGCGGAATTAAAAAAATATCAGGCCGATTTATTTGTGGTCGTCGCATTTCGAATTTTGCCGCCAGAAATATTTCAATTACCTCCGCACGGGAGCATCAATCTTCATGCGTCATTGTTACCGAAATACCGCGGCGCAGCGCCGATCAACTGGGCTATTATTCGCGGTGAAAAAGAAACCGGCGTGACCACGTTTTTTATCCAGCAAAAAGTCGATACCGGTAACCTGATTTTACAGCGATCATTGCCAATCGGTGACAATGAAACCGCCGGTGAACTGCATGATCGATTGGCCGGGCTTGGAGCCGAAGCATTGCTGGAAACGGTCAATCTTGTTGCCGAGGACTGTGTACAACTCACCTTTCAAAATGAAAGCCAAGCCACTTCCGCTCCGAAAATTTTCAAAGAAGATTGTAAAATTAATTGGAATCAACCGGCGCGGGTTATCCAGAATTTTATTCGCGGGCTGTCGCCCTATCCATGCGCATTTAGCATATTCAACGGCGAACCCTATAAAATTTTCAAATCAGAGTTGGAAGAAAAGGATGTCAGCGAAATGCCGGCAGTAGCTATTGTAGAAATGCAGAACAAAGGTTTTGCCGTCGTGTGCGGTGATAACAAGATTTTATGGATCAAAGAAATCCAGCCGCCTTCAAAAAAAAGAATGAGCGTTTCGGATTTTATTCGCGGGCATAAAATTGAAAAATTTCAAAAATTCGAATGAGGCTTTTATGGAGTCTAAAAAAATTCCCGATGCGGCCGTTCATGCCGGTGAAAGATTAGATCCGACCACCCAGTCGCTGACGTTGCCCATTTATCAAACGTCGGTGTTCGGTTTTGAATCGGTCGACGCGATGATTGACGCGTTTGAAGGAAAAACAGATGAGTATATTTATTCTCGCATAGCCAATCCTACCGTTGCGGCGGTCGAAAAAAAACTGGCAGCGCTCGAAGGCAGTGACGGCGCAGTTCTGTTTTCGAGCGGGCTCGCGGCGTCATTCGCGTTGTTTTCGTCCATGCTTCAGCCCGGTGATCACATGATCGCATCGAATGACTTGTACGGCGGAACGGTGACGCAACTCAAGGAATTCGTTTCGAAGATGGGCGTTCAAATTACATTTGTCAATTTAATCGATTCGCCGGAAACCGAACTTGAACGATCCTTGAAATCCAATACGCGGTTGATTTTTTTTGAAACGCCGACCAATCCGACGCTGAAAGTTGTTGATATTGAAGCCATTGTCAATTTTGCGAAGCACCATAATCTCCAGACGATAATCGATAATACGTTTGCGTCACCGGTTAATCAGCAACCTTTAAAAATGGGCGTAGATATCGTTTACCACAGCGCAACAAAATTTCTTGGCGGGCACGACGATGTCACTGCCGGTGTCGCCATGGCGCCGGAACGTCTTTTGAAAATCGTACAACGTCATCGGACGTATATGGGCGCCTCATTGGATCCGAATACAGCATGGCTTCTGGGGCGTGGTGTCAAAACGCTCGACGTTCGTATGCAGCGGCACAATCAGAATGCGTTGTCTTTGGCGAAATTTTTGTCGCAGCATCCGCGAGTCAAACGTGTTTTTTATCCGGGATTGGAAGCATCGCCTTTTCACGCCGTCGCTAAAAAGCAAATGAGCGGGTTTGGCGGAATGCTGTCGTTTGAAATCGATGCCGATCGGTCGGCGCTCAATCGCTTTTTAAAAAACTTAAAGATGGTTAAAATGGTTCCGTCATTAGGCGGGGTCGAAACGACGATTTTATTGCCCGCGTTCTCATCGCATTTTTTTATGACGCCGGAAGAACGTAAAGCGATCGATATTTCGGACGGATTGGTGCGGGTCAATACCGGGATAGAAGACAGCGAGACGATCAAAGAAGATTTCGATCAGGCTTTGAGAAAGGTATAAGCTTTTGAATTAAATAACTATATTTCAATATCGACGTACTCACTCATCGTCGATGGCTTTTGAATAACCGCTTTGTCTTCGATCATTCCTTCCAAGTGAAATCGGATTCCTTCACGTATCAATTTAAGAACTGAGCGTTTCGTTTTGCCGGTAGCAATGCAGCCGGGCAAATCCGGAACGTATGCTGAAAAATTATTTTTTCCTTTTTCGATTACAACCATGTACTGCATAAATTACTTTCTGAATTTTTCAAGAGCAGCTTGCCTTAAGATACTGTTTAAAGTCTTGGGATGCAAATCATCGCCTGGATGTCCGGCCACAGTAACACGCCCGGGCTTAGTGGGATGTTTAAATTGTTTGTGACTACCTTTGGTAGCAACCAGGTACCATCCATCCTTTTCAAGAATTTTAATAATCTCTCGAAATTTCATCAAATAATTTTTTTACCGCCCGTCTTTGAGCACGGGTTGTATCGGGCCTTCGACGTTGCCTTCGATAAACTGGCGTACGACATGATCGTTGGTGTTTTTTAATTCATCGGGCGTGCCGTTGAATCGGACAATGCCGTAGTGGAGCATCGCGACGCGATCAGAAATTTTGTACACGCTTTTCATGTCGTGCGTGACGACAATTGAAGTAATGTTCAGGTCGTTATTCAACCGTAATATCAAATCGTCTATGATTGCCGACATGATCGGATCCAATCCTGTCGTAGGTTCGTCGTATAATACGTATTGCGGATCCATTGCCAGCGCACGGGCGAGACTGACTCGCTTTTTCATGCCACCGGACAATTCAGACGGACGGTATTTTTCGATGCCGGGTAGTCCTACCATTTCTAATAATTTTGAAACTTTATTAGAAATTTCCGCATTCGACAATTTGGTGTGTTCGCGTAAGCCGAGTCCGATATTTTCTTCGACGCTCATCGAATCAAACAAAGCGCCGTTCTGGAAAACTAACCCCATCTTTTTTCGTACTTCAAAAAGTTCGTCCGTCGTCATATCGCTCAGCGCTTCGCCTTCGATGAGTACTTTTCCCTCATCCGGATGCAGCAGTCCGACGATATGTTTGAGCAGCACGCTTTTACCGCAACCGCTTCGCCCGACAATGGTTGTAATCTTACCGGTTTCGATTTCAAGATTCACGCCGGAGAGGATACGTTTGTCCTGAAAGTATTTGTATAAATTGACGATCTGAATCATAACAATATTACCGATGCGACAATGTAGTCGTTGACGAGAATGGCGGCAGACGATAAAACAAATGCACGAATAGTTGCCATGCCGACGCCTTCCGCGCCTCCTTCCGTGGCAAATCCGACATAACACCCGATGAGAGCCGTCGATCCGCCGAACATCAAGGCTTTAAGTAAACCGGACAAGACGTCGCGAAGAACCATAAATTTTTCCACGCTGGCGAAGAATGCCTGAGGCGATACATCCATCGTGGTATAACCGATGAACAGCGAGCCGCTCATCGCGATAAGGTCGGCAAAAATAATCAGAATCGGCATCATGACGATTCCAGCGATGATCCGCGGCGTCGCCAGATAACGGATCGGATCGATGGCCATCGTTTCGAGTGCGTCAATTTGTTCGGTCACTTTCATCGTGCCGATTTCTGCGGCAATCGATGCGCCGAAACGTCCCGCTAAAACAAGTCCCGTCAGGACCGGAGCCAATTCAATCACGATCGCGCGGCTGGTTGAAGATCCAAGAAACATACTGGGCGACCCGAAATCCTCCAATTGATATCCGGCCTGTACGGCAGCGACCATGCCGGCAAATGATGCCGTGACGACGACGAGGGGAATTGAATTGACACCGACAATGCTCATTTGTTCAACGATGAGATAGCGATCGCGTACGATGTAACGAAGATTTTTAACCGAACGGTACAACAGCATCGACGATTCGCCAAGCCCGGCAAAAAACTGGAGAACTTTCCGTCCGAATTTATCGAGAAGAAGAAACTCGGAAAGGGCAATAATAATTTGTTTAATCAAAGGCATGAATTCGGTTTACTCCGGTCTCATCGTCGGAAAAAATAACACGTCGCGGATCGATTCCTGATTGGTCATCATCATGACAAGGCGGTCGATGCCGATGCCTTCGCCGGCCGTCGGGGGCATGCCGTATTCAATGGCGCGAAGAAAATCTTCATCGAGCATTTGCGCTTCTTCATCGCCGCGCGCCCGCAAACCCATCTGTGCTTCAAACCGTTGGCGCTGATCGATCGGATCATTGAGCTCGCTGAATGCATTGGCTACTTCGCTCCCGAGAATAAAAAGTTCAAATCGTTCCACGACGCCTTTTTTCGAGCGGTGTTTTTTGGCGAGCGGTGAAATTTCAATCGGCTGTTCGGTAATAAACACCGGCTGAATCAGATGACTTTGCACTTTCTCGCTGAAAAGTTCGTCGATCAACTTACCCCGATCCCATGCTGGTTCCGTATGGATGTGGAGTTTTTTACATTCGTCGCGCAATTGTTCTTCGCTCATTTCCGAAACATCGATGTTTGTGTACTGCTTGATTGCCTCAAACATGGACAAGCGCGCGTAAGGCGGTTTGAAATTGACGCGATGGCCCATCGAATCGATTTCCAACGTGCCGTTCACCGTGTGACAAACAAAACCCAGCATTTCTTCTGTCAATGTCATTAAGTCGTGGAAATCCGAATACGCTTCGTAAAATTCCAGCATGGTGAATTCTGGATTATGAAAACGATCCATGCCTTCGTTACGGAAAATTTTTGAAATTTCGTACACTTTGTCAAACCCGCCGACGATCAGGCGTTTCAGATATAATTCCAGCGCGATCCGCATGTACAACTTCATATCGAGCGTGTTATGATGCGTGACGAAGGGTCTGGCCGATGCGCCGCCGTACAACGGCTGTAAAATAGGCGTTTCAACTTCCAGGTATCCGCGCTGATCGAGAAATTGCCGGATCGAGGAAATAATTTTACTGCGTTTGACAAACGTCTCGCGCACCTCCGGATGCATGATCAGATCGGCATAACGCTGGCGGTATCGAAATTCTTTATCGTCCACGTCGCTGAATCGCTGTACGGTTCCGTCGTCCATAACTTTTTCTTTCCCGACCGGAATATAGCGAAGGCTTTTGGACAAGAGTGTGATTTCTTCGGCTTTGATCGTGATTTCACCAGTGTGCGTTTTGAACAACACGCCTTTGACTCCGATCACGTCGCCGAGGTCGAATTGTTTGCTGAAGGCTTCATACACTAAATCGCCGAGAATATCTTTGCGAGCATAAATTTGAATTTTTCCGTGCATGTCCTGAATGTGCGCAAAAGCGGTTTTGCCTTTACTGCGTTGGGACATGATACGGCCGGCTACCTTAACGCGCGGCGCATTCGGGTCGTTGAGTTGTGAGTCATCGTTGACGCCGAGCGTACCGAATTTCTCCAGCAAATCGCTGGAAAAATATTGACGGTCAAATTTATACGGATAAGGCTCAATGCCCATCTCCCAGAGTTTTTGCAATTTTTCTCTGCGAATGCGTAATAATTCTTCTTCCAAAGTTCATTTCCTGTTAAGTGAGTATTGTAAATGCTATTGAATCCGGTTAAAGTATTTTTTGAACATGTCGTAATACACTACGCGGTAAGCCGGGGCGTAGCGCGCGCTGTAGAATTCAGAATGGTGAATCATCGGATAATTTTGGAGCGCGATGCCATGGTTGAATTCGTCCAATTTTTCAGAATCAAATCGTAAATATCCGTTTCGCACCAAGAAAACAAATTCCCGCCATTCAGCCGCAAAATCTTTTTTTGTTTTTTTGTTATAAATCGCGGTTTCCATCATAGCCTGAAAAAGTAAATTCGGATCCAGATGTTGCCGCATAAACGGCCGTAAATTGACACGGATCATCGAACTGTCTATCGCAATGAATTCAATCAGTTCTTCGTCTGATGAAGCTGTATCATTCAGCGCTCCCATTTCCTGAAGCAAATAATTTTTGGCGGCGACCGTATCGGCAATCAAATGGCCGACGCCGAGCGAACTTTGAAACAGCAGCTTATACGCATCACGAATTTCGAAACCCGGATACTGTTTCTGGTGCCGTTCAACCAACTGAACCAATTTTTTTTGATTGGGCGTCAGCGGTTGACTGCAGGCCGCCACAATGAGCGCCATCATCAAGATGCTATTTTTTTTAAAAAATAACAACCGCTCTTATTCCTCTATTAAAATCGTAACAAGTTTAAGAATTTTTATTTTTTTTTAATTCCTGCTTCAGCAATGCGATTTCTTGCGCTAAAGTTTTATTTTTTTCGGTCAATTCTGAAATGACGACGGAAAAATGGATCATCAATAAAGCGCCAAATCCGAGCGCAACCATGAACAGTAAAGCCGGCGCGTATCCGACACCCAGCAGAAAAGCGACCCGGTCAAGTAAATCCCGCCAGACCGAAAGGACAATCATCACGATGCCGGCGGCAAACCAGATCAACGAATATTTTTCACGCAGTTTTTTCCGGCGAATAAGCTCGAAAACAAACGCCATCATACCGGCGCTGACGGCAATGGCGACGAATTGAATCCGGAAAATTTCGACGGTTTGATTTTCCATGGTTATTGCTTTTTGAAAATATTGATGAAGATGGCCAGTAAAACTTTGACCATGTAATAAAGCGAACGAAACAACGTGATCGACGAACGCCCGCCTTCGCGCTCTTTCATGACAACCGGAATTTCATGAATCCGGAATTTTCTCAATCCTAAAATAATAACCGATTCGGGTTCGGGATAATCCGAAGGGTATTCATCGGCCAGCAAGTGTATGGCGTTTGCGGAATACGCGCGAAATCCCGAAGTGTTGTCGGTAATTTTTTGGCGGATGATCAGCGAGTTAACCGCATAGAATATCCGGATTCCCAATCGCCGCATGAACGTGGATTGAAAACCCCGGTTGTCCAAAAATCGCGAGCCGATCACCATGTCGGCTTTTCCATCCAATACGGGCGCGATTAACCCCGGCAAAAATTGAGGGTCGTGCTGGCCGTCGCCGTCGATCTGCACCGCCACATCATAATGATTTTCAGCCGCATACTTGAAGCCCGTTTGCACGGTGGCGCCGATTCCGACATTGTACGGGAGATCCAGAACCGTCACTCCGGTTTTTTCCGCGGCTTCTTTCGTGCGATCGGTGGAGCCGTCATTGATCACAACGATGTCCATAGACGCATCGGCAGGCAATTGGGTCGCGGCGTTGCGAACGCGTTCGATCACGCGTATAATATTTTCCTCTTCGTTAAAAGCCGGAATGATGATCAGTAGTTTCGCCAAAGTATTGTTAGTATGGGTTGCAAAATTTACGGCAGGTTCGCCATCCCAAAAACGCCGTAAGGACTAAACCGGCGGCGGCTGCGACAATTATCCACAGGGGTCTGGCGCCGCCGTAATAAGCGTACATAAACCAGTAATCTATGAGATAAGGCAGTTTCGCTTGATCATTTTCCGATAAGGGAATTCGTTGCCGGTCTGATGTAACTGACAGCGGCCCGATTTCCCCATCGGCGTGTTTTTGCAACGACACGAATAATAATTTCCAGTGTCCAGTCACAGGACTATAATTGGGGATAAAATGACTCTTGTACAGAAATTCCGGATCTGAAAAATTTGTTGTAAAAGGATATTCGCCGATCCAGCGAAGATAACTGCCGAGATAAACGCTCGTTCCGCCTGTTTGAATTCCGATTCCAAGAAGAAATAAAGCGATCGCGGCTAATTTAGAAAAATTCCGCCTTTGTTCCAACGAATTTTGAAGCCGTTTTCCGGCGATAACGACGCAGAATGGCAAGAGCGGAATTAAGTACCGCGGTCCCCAACTTCCGTCGCCCGCCCATGAAAAAAATTTGGCGTGCACAATCAACATAATCAAAAATATGCTTACAAAAACACATGCTTCAATTCGATGTTCCTTTGCAAAATTTCGAAAGGAAACGAATGTCAAAACGGTAACCGGAGCATACAGGAAGAAACTTTTTCCTGAACTGAACAATAATCCGTAAACACCGACCCAAAGCGGATTGGTGAACGGTTGGCCTTTTTCCGTATAGCCGGATGAGAAAATATTGCCGAATTGTACGAAATTATATAAAGCCATGCCGCCAAAAGCCACCAGTAACCACAAGTACATGGCAAAATAAAATTTTGAATTTGTCTGATTCCACATGATGCTCAGCAAATTTTTCGGCCAGTTCGACCGCCACGGCAAATAGGGTCCGTTGACCGTGTGCGAAAAATAAATGGCGATCACCGGCAAAAGAACTATAAAAACAAGTTTGGTATGAATCAGTAACGCAAAACAAAATCCGGCGGCGTGCAGGAAAGAAATTTTCCGATTCAGTTCGAATTGCCTCAAAAAAAAGAAAATGCCGAGCAGGGATAACGTTAAGAGCGGTTCACGCATCGCCGATTTGGCATAGGGAAAAATATTGGTCGAAAAGATCAGCGCCGCCGTCAGGAAAAATGCTAGTCGGGTGGAATAATTAAAACTCCGGGCATACATAAAAAACATTACAGCCAGCAAAGCCGTGAGAAATTGGTTGGTCAGGCTGAAGGCGCCTTTGAGTATGAAAATATGGTATGCATCCGGAATAGGAAGAATCGCGATCGCTAATTTTCCGATTATATAAAAGGGCAGTGCGACGAGAGAAAAACCGATGCCTCCTCCGAGATAATACCGCCCGTCTTTTCCGTAGACGCCGTTATTGATAATGCCTTCCGGAATGGCCAATGTTTGTTGTTCAACAAGGCTTTGTACTTCCAGAAAAAAACCATTCTCATCACTTGAAGCGACCCGGCCTCCGGCTGTGAGTAAACACACTATCAGAAAGAAACAAAAAAGGAGGATCAGATTATTTTTTTTCACGTAAGTGATCCGTGATTAATTTAGCAAAAGCGGCAGCTTTTAAATCCCAACTGTTTTCGCGCGCAATGTTTTTTAAAGCATTCGTATCCGGCGTACTATTCAGAGCAATTTTTATTTTTTTCAAAAAGTCGTCAGCATCTTGCGCAACTAAAACATGAGGAGCGAGTTTTTGAATTTCATCGGAATAATTCAGCGTAACGACCGGTTTTCCGCAAGACAGGAATTCGTACAGCGTATTCGGATTGGCGCCGATAATCCGCCGGTTCATTTTGAACGGCAGCATACAAACTGCCGCACGGCGAATATACGCGGGTAGTTCTGCGTGTTTTTTCTCCCCGATCCAAAACACGTTTCCCGATTTCGTTAATTGTTCGATAGCAGTCCGCGTTTCATCGCTTTTGACGGGGCCGAGTAAAACGACGGCTGCTTCGGGAATATTTTCACCGATCTTTTGGATTAATTCCGTGTCAAGCCAGTCCGATAAGGCGCCGCTGAAAAAAATAATCGGTGAAGAAATTGATTTCATTTCCGGTGGCGTGCCGACAACAGGCGCTCCATCGAACAACTCAAAATCGACTCCATTTCCGATAACAAAGATATTTTCTGATTTGAATGGCCGGATGTCGTCAAGTAACTTCTGCGAGACTGTTGTTGTCAAATCGGATTGGCGGATCGTTTTTTCGAAATAAGTTTTAGCGAAAGTTAACGTGCTGGAAAATCCCAGCGGATAATCATTGCAATCATAAACCATCAGGCGTTTTTTCATGCGGCGGATTATGTCCGCATAATAAATATTCGATGTACAGATGACGCGATTCTCTGAGTAAAATCCTGTAAAGCGGCAAAGTAAGCGGACCCATAAACCGGCCAATGCCGTCATCAGGAAACGGATGATGACAAAGCTTTGAAATCGATTGAAGGCAGCATACGGAGTCGCTTTGAAAAACGGGACCGTAGCATAGATGACATTGCCGTCGCGTTTCGGAATAAAACCATTTTTCTTTCCAATAGCATAACTTTCAACAAACAGAATTTGCCAATCACCCGGAAATCGCCGAATGATTTGCTGTTTACGCGTAGTGAGATACGTCCATTTAATTTCTGAAAACCATACGACTTTCATGCACGACCGTCGATAAATTTTCGCAGCCACATTTCCAGATGAAAACATCCCCAAAAATTGATATAGATCTTTTCATGCCGAAGCTGCGGCAATGATTTGAATTTTTTTCTGATGGCCGCGTAATCGAAATAACCGCGTTGTTCGAAAGTTTTCGAATGAAATATATCCATCATTTTATCCCGGAGCGGGCCTTCGTTCAACCAGTTTTTTTCTGCCGTGGCAAAACCTATTTTATCGCGTCTCTTCAGGATCATGTCTGGAACGATACCTTGCATGGCGTTTCGCAAAATATATTTTCGGATTCCGCCGGAATTTATTTTCTGATGGTCGGGTAATGAAAAAACGTATTGAACCAAACGATAATCCAGAAACGGTACGCGCGCTTCGATGGAGAAGGCCATGGAATTTTTGTCTTCGAACGTCAGCAGCGACCGGAGAACGAGGCGAAAATCATGATATAAACTTGTTTTAAGATCAGAAGATGTGACTGATACCAAGGAATCCGTTGCGCCCATTGCCGATATGAAGTCGCGATGAATTCCGTTTTCGAAATTGAGAATCAGATAATTTCGCAGGCGGCTGGCTTGTCGTGTCGGCAGTGCGCCGAGTGCGGTGGTTATTTTGGCTCCGAAAGAAAGTTTTTTGCCGTTGGTTTCAATAGTATGGATTTCATTCAAAAAACGCCGCCATTGTAACTTACGGATCATAGACGAGAGATACGGATATAACGATTGATCGTAGCCGCCGAACATTTCGTCCGAGCCCTGTCCGTCGAGCAATACCTTGATACCGCGGTCGTGCGCCATCCGCATCACGCAATATTGCGCGTAAATGCTGGTCGTGCCGAACGGCTCTTCATGCGTCCACACGACGCGGTCCAATTCATACGCCAATTGCCGGGCCGTTGGCAACGTTGTGTTTTTTTCAGCGCCGGTTTTCTCGATAACTTTTTCGGCATACATACTCTCGTCAACTTCTTTCATGTCTGAATAAGCCGAAAAAGTTTTTTGCCGGTTGCCAATCACGGTTTTATCGATTCCGTCTTTTAGCATCAATTGATTCAGCACGCATACGATCGCGGACGAATCCAGCCCGCCGCTGAGGCAGCTTCCGACGGGAACGTCGCTGCGAAGGCGCAGTCGGATTGAATCCTCCAAGAGCCCATAAAATTGTTTCGCGTAAGTCGGATCGTCGGCCGGTTCCGCTTCGGCCGCCATATCGATATCAAAATAACGGCGGATCGTGAGGATGTTATGACTGATTTTTAAGTAATGCCCAGGCTCGAGTTGAAAAATATTTTTAAAAAAAGTTTTGTGAGAATAATCGCGTTTGAATTCGAAAAGGAAATTGTACACGACTTCGTCTTCCGGCTCGCGCGGGATGGCCGGATCTTGCAAAATGCTTTTGATTTCCGATGCAAAAACAAAATGTCGGTGATTGCGATAATAATAAAATGGCTTGACGCCAAACCGGTCGCGCGCACAGAAGAGTTCGTGTTTTTTAGTATCCCAGATAGCCATACTCCACATACCGTTGAATCGGGAAAGGCAGCCGTCGCCCCATTCCTCGTAAGCGGCCAATACAACTTCCGTGTCGCTTTGAGATCGAAAGGCGTAACCCTTGGAGCGGAGTTCGTCACGCAATTCGATATAATTGTATACTTCGCCGTTAAAAACGATCCAGAGAGAACCGTCATGATTGGTCATCGGCTGATGTCCGAGCGGGGAGAGATCGATAATACTCAATCTCCGGAAAGCCATACCTACCGGCCCTTCGCGGTAAAATCCTTCATCGTCGGGACCACGATGACGAATTGCCTGGGACATCCGTTGAAGTTCGTGAGGCAAAACCGCTCGCCCGTCAAAACGATATAGGCCTGCAATTCCACACATAAATTAAAATCAGTAGTCATGAAAAATTTGGCGCGCACAACATACTTTTTTTTGCCTAAAGAATCAAGGCGGAAGAAAGCCGCTTATTCATACCGGAGTGAGGTCTTTTACCACGAAGACACTAATGGCGCTAAGGCTTTTAAATGGTTTTTTAAACTTAGTGTCTTGGCGTCTTTGTGGTTAGGTTTTAAAAAAAATTCCGTGCGCTCCGCGTCCTCTGGTGTGAAACTCGCTTGATGGTGGTGTCTCAGTTTGAACGCTTGATCCCAAGCTTGCATTAGAAATAATTTTGGGCTATTTTGTTTTTGTTATAATTTAATGATTGATCGATATGAATAGACGTATAACCATTGCGATTACGGGCGCCAGCGGCGTGTTATATTCCATCCGGCTTTTGCGTTACCTGATGATGAAGGAATTCGACGTTGATTTGATTATTTCCGATGCTGGAAAAATTACATGCAAACTTGAAGTAGGATTTGATTCTGAAAAAGAAACGATGGCGGAATTTTTAAAAACGCGGTTTGGTTCGTCAGCGATGCGAGGTAAAATCCGTGAGTTCGACAACGCATCGATTGCCGCGCCGATGGCGAGCGGTTCCGTACGAAGACTTGGCATGATCGTCATACCGTGTTCGATGAAAACGTTGTCCGCGTTGGCTAATGGCGCGTCGAGCAATCTGATCGAACGTTCGGCGGATGTCGCGCTCAAAGAAAATTATCCGTTGATCGTAGTTCCGAGAGAAACTCCGATGAACGCGATTCAAATCGAAAACATGCTTAAACTGGCAAAAGCGGGGGCTAAAATCGTACCAGCCATGCCCGCGTTTTACCAGCAGCCGGCGACGTTGGACGATCTGGCGGATTTTATCGCCGGACGCGTATTAAATTTGCTCGGTATCGACGATCACGGTTTATTCAATAACTGGGGCAATTGAACCAAAGTATGCTGCGACGTAAAAGAGAATCCGAAGAATCGGAATTGAATAATCAGTCGAACCCTCCTGCAGAATCGGAATCCAGTAACGGCGATGAGCCGATCACCGTTACTCAAGCCCGGATTCCGGTCAATCACCGTAAGAAACTATCCCGCGATCAATTCAACCAACCGGGTGTATGGAAGGTGGCTTTTAAAATTTTCTTGTCGATGGTAAGCATCGTACTGCTGGGTATTATCGTGTCGGCGTGGTATTTCAGTTCGGATCTCCCGTCGATCGAACAATTGGAGGTGTACGAGCCGAAATTATCCACCAAAGTATATTCCGTCGACGGCAAAGTCATCAAAGAATTTTACAAAGAACGCCGTACGCGCGTTCCTTTCAATGAATTGCCCATGAACGTAGTCCATGCGCTGCTCGCGACGGAGGATAAACGGTTTTACGATCACTGGGGCGTGGACATGATCCGGTTTGTCAAAGCAGCGATGGTCAATACGATCGCCATGAGCAGTAAAGAAGGTTTCAGCTCGCTGACGCAGCAATTGGCCAGAAATCTGTATTTCGATGCGGAGAAAACGCTGGCAAGAAAATTCAAAGAAGTGCTAACGGCGATTCAGATCGAACGGCGTTATTCGAAACAGGAAATTATTGAAATGTATCTGACGCACATGTATTTCGGCAATGAAGCGTTTGGCATCCAATCGGCGTCGCGCATTTTTTTCGATAAAGACGTGCAGGAATTATCGTTGGAGGAATCGGCTTATCTTATCGGATTGCTCCAGGCGCCGTCGTATTATACGCGAAATGCCGATGCCGGCGAACGCCGGAAAAAAATCGTTTTGCGGCGGATGTTCGACGAAGGATTTATTACTGAAAAAGAATTTAACGAAGCCAAGAACAAACCCGTCGTCATTCGCCCCCGCCGGCAGGAAGACGTTGTAGGAATCGCGCCGTATTTTACGGAATACGTGCGTAAACAATTGGAAGACCTGCAGGAAGAATTGCGCGTCAATATTTACGAGGACGGATTAGTCGTGCACACGACTTTGGATTCGCGCGCGCAAGCGGCGGCGGAAGGCGCGTATCAGGAAAGTGTGAAAGAGAAATTCCTGAACCTCGATGCTTTCGGCGCGAAAGTCATGAAGGCCAACGCGCAATCGTTTTTACCGAAATATCTTCAGCGGGACGGCGTGGAGCAGGATGCGATCAAAAAATTACTTGCTGATCCTAAAAGCGTCGATTCGCTGGCCAAATTTTACGGCATCGTTCAATCCAGCCTTATCGCGCTGGATCCAACGAACGGCCATATCCTGGCGATGGTTGGCGGCCGTGATTTTACAAAATACAAACTCAATCACGTTACGCAAATCAAACGGCAGCCGGGGTCGACGTTCAAACCTTTTTTGTATACGGCGGCTATCGACAACGGTTATTCGCCGACTTTCAAACTGCTCAATCAGGACGTCGTTCTGATCATGGATAACGGCGACCGCTGGACGCCACAAAATTACGATGGCAATCGCGGCGGTCCGACCTCGCTGCGTGAAGCGCTGGCGCGTTCGCTGAATCTCGTAGCCGTTCGGCTGATGCAGGAAGTCGTGCCGCCGTCGCAGGTTGTGAGTTATGCCGGTAAAATGGGCATCACGACGCCATTGCAGCCGGTGGATGCGCTGGCGCTCGGCGTATCGGACGTAATTCCGCTGGAAATGGCGTCGGCGTACGGCGTATTTGCCAATAAAGGCATCCGCGTCGAACCAACCGCTATTTTGAAAATCGAAGATAAAGACGGCAATATTCTTTGGCAGTACGTTCCTAAAACCAAAGAAGTCCTGGGCGCGGAAACGGCGTATATTATGAGCGAGATGATGAAATCGAGTATCGACTGGGAACGCGGTACAGGACGATGGGCCAGAAAATATGGCTTCGAAAGACCTGCCGGCGTCAAAACCGGGACGACGCAAAAATGGTCTGACGGCTGGTACATCGGTTTTACGCCGCAAATCGTCGCCGCCGTGTGGGTCGGTTATGATACGTACGAACTCAATCTCAGCAGCAAAAATCCCGGTGAAGTGATTGCGGCGCCGATGTGGGGTCGGTTTATGGCGCGGGCGCATGACGCGATGCAATTGCCCGTCGAAGATTTCGAAATGCCGCCGGGCGTCGTCAGGCTTGAAGTATGTCAGGAATCGGGCTTATTGGCCAATACCGCCTGTCCGACCAAAATCAAAGAAGTTTTTAATGCGAAATATCAACCTACCGATCCGTGTAATATTCACACCGGAAAAATCAAAACCACCAAAAAGAAAAAAGGTGTGGGATTTTAGTTTAAAACGGTTGTAAGTTTTTTAGGATTCAAAGCACTTATCTCTGTAATAGACATCAGGAGATAAGTATGAAATTATTATTATCAGTTATTTTGTCTCTTTTTGTAGCGCTTGTAATTTTTAGTTGTGATGACAGCTATGTTCACTATTCCGATGCGTCTGATTTCTATCTGGATTCGATACCGGAGACGGGTGCAAGAATGGTAGATGCCAATC
>JABWBZ010000036.1 GCA_013359335.1 bacterium | reverse complement strand
ACTATGTATTTCCGATCACGATGGCGGCAACCAATTTATCTGGAAAACGCTCTACAAGCCTTTCGAAGCGCCGAAGACTGAAAAAATAAAAAACACCGGTTCGAACAACCTCGGTATTTATTCCTGCGACCATAAACCGTATGCGTTAATTGACGGAAATGTTTTTGAAATCAATCTCGAAACGAACGATGTTTCCAAAATCAATTTATCGGTTCCATTCGAGCGTACGCTTGCGGATGAATTCAGCCAGATGTTTTACGAAGCATGGGCGAGCGTGAATGAAAATTTTTACGATGAAAATTATCACGGCATCGACTGGAGCGCAATGAAAAAACGGTACGAGATTTTTCTTCCGTACCTCGCGTCGCGTGCCAATTTGCGTACCATTCTCAACGACATGCTGGGCGAACTCAACGCGTCTCACACGGCGTTTTTCAGTAATGGCACGGAAGAGAAAACATTTTATGCCATGAAAACGTCGGCAACCGGAATTTTCTTCAAAGAAAACGATCCGTTTACAGTTGATCGAATTGTAGCCGGTTCGCCGATGGACATGAAAGGGAAGAATGTTTTGCCGGGTGATCGCCTGATCGCGATCAATGGTGTAGCCATTGATCCGAAAATCAACCGCGAACAATATTTCATTTCGCCCAAGCAGGCCGATGAGTTGTCACTGACGTTTCAACGAGGCAGCGTTTCGATTACGGTTAAAATTCATCCCATCACGTCCGTTGCTTTTAAAGCATTGTTGTACGACGAGTGGATTAGCCGCAACCGTCAGATGGTCGATCAGTTGAGCCGGAAAAAAATCGGTTACGTTCACATGAAAAACATGAGCCAAGCAAGTTTCGATCAATTTATGATCGACATGACGACGAAAGCGTTTGAAAAAGACGGATTGATCGTCGATCTGCGGTACAATACGGGCGGCAACGTTCATGACGAAGTATTGAGTTTTTTAAGTCAACGCGCGTACATGAAATGGAAATACCGCGAAGGAAAATTCACGCCGCAGCCGAATTTTTCTCCGTCCGATAAACCGATTGTGCTTCTGGTCAACGAGCAAAGCCTCAGCGACGCCGAATTGACAGCGAACGGATTTCAGTATTTAAAATTAGGCAAAGTGATTGGCACGGAAACATACCGATGGATTATCTACACATCCGGGACATTTTTAGTCGACGGTTCATTTTGCCGGCTGCCGTCATGGGGTTGCTATACCTTGGACGGGAAGAACATAGAAAAAAGCGGTATTGTGCCGGATATCATGGTGAAAACGACCTTGAAAGATCGCGTGGAAGGAAAAGATCCGCAAATTGAAACGGCTGTGGACGAGATTTTGGAGGGAATGAAAAAATAAATTTCAGATCATGACTCGACGGCTATGGATTCTAAGAGCGAGTGAAAAATTTTAATGCCATCGTTGGCGCCCAATAACGGATCGGAGCATCTTTCGGGGTGCGGCATCATACCGGCGACGTTGCCTTTGTCGTTGAGAATGCCGGCGATGTTATTGATTGATCCGTTGGGATTGGCCTCGTCGGTGATTTCGCCGCTCTCGGTGCAGTAGCGGAAAAGCACGCGGCCGGAGTCTTCAAGTTTTCCGATCGTCCCGGCATCGGCAAAATAATTTCCATCGCCGTGAGCGATCGGATTGATCAGCACTTCGTGCATGGCGCACGTATTCGTAAAACGTGTGTCGGTATTTTCGACGCGGATTGCTACTTTTTTTCCGACAAATTTTAAATGGCGATTGCGCAACAGAGCGCCGGGCAAAAGGCCGCATTCCGTCAAAATTTGAAAACCGTTGCAGATACCGAACACCGTCCCGCCGAATTTAGCAAACTCCACAACATCCTGCATGACCGGAGCAAACCGGGCGATCGCGCCCGTCCGCAGATAATCCCCGTATGAAAAACCGCCGGGCAAAACGACCAGATCGAAATCTTTGAGATCGCGCCGGTCTTTGTGCCAGACATATTCCGTCGGCTGGCCGAGCACGCCGTTCAACGTGTAAAAAGCATCGTGATCGGAATTGGATCCGGGAAATACGATAACTGCAGCTTTCATAGAATTTCCTTCAGGACTTTATTTCTGGAGTTGTGCGAATATACTTTGCCGTAAAGTCTGTTGCAAGATTTTTTTGGTCATAGGTTGGATGAAACTTTCATTGGAATGAAGGTACGGTTAATTGAACGTGGTTCCGAGAAAACCAGGAAAGTTTGTCAAATTCAACATCGGTGGTGAATTTTTAATCCATTTCGGCGGCGGCAAAATCGCATGGCGGCGCATGATTTCAAGTTGGCATTCTTGGTCGGCAATGAGGATCAAATCGTTGGTTAGAATTTCCGGTGAATTATTTTTGGCCGCTGCAAAAATTAGACTGGCGTACTCATGATGAGAATTGGCAAGGCGGCAGGATTCCGTTTTAATGTACGGATCGAAATACAGAGACGCAGAATCAGGAGAGAAAAAACGGAGGTTGTTTGTTAATAATGAATTTTTCGGCTGGGAATGTACGACGCTGGAAATGAATAGGACGGAGAATATAAACGAGGTTTTCATAGGCCGGAGCCGCGTTTGTCTTATTGCAGTTTAATCAATTTTTTGATAGATTGCACCACGTTTTTTAATTAAAAATTTCAAGCATGAAACGATTGTGGTGGATCGTTGGCTGTTGGTTGCCGCTGACATTGGCGGCGCAGACCGTTACGGTCGAAGTCGGCGTCGATCGCGACAGCATTGGCATCGGCGAACGCTTTGTTTATAGTATTACGACCGACCATCCGAAAAATGTCACGTTGCTTGGCGAAGCTGTCACGGACTTTTCGCAGTTTGAAGTCGTGCAAGTGCAAAAACATCAGCCCGTCGATCGAGGCGCGTTGATCAGCGAAAAAACGGAATACACGATCACGACCTTCAACGTCGATACGTTCATCATCCGCGCGCCGAAAATCACTTATGTATTAGGCAGCGATACGCTGACGACCGAAGGCCAGCCGAAACTGATTTTTGTGACGAGCGTTCTGGACACCACGATCAAAGATATTCGCCCGGAAAAGCCGCTCATCGCCGGAAAAATCAATTGGGCGATGTTGATAGGGATCGGTGTTGGCCTGCTCCTGATTCTGACGTTGATCGTGTACGGCGCGTATCGTTTGTACAAACGTTATCAGGCCAATAAGCATCAGCGCGCGCAATTCGTACCTCCGGCGCCGTCACGGTTGCCGGAAGAAATTGCCATCGAAAGTTTGGATGCTATCCGGCAGAAACAGTGGATTGAAAAAGGCGAATTTAAAATCTTCCATATTGAAGTGTCGAATATTATCCGGCTGTATATTGAACAAAAATTTCTGATGCCGGCGTTGGAATTGCCTACGTCCGAACTGATTGCCGAATTTCGCCGCCGGCGTTTGAGCGATGACAACTATACGGCTTTGCTGAGACGATTTTTGGAAGTATGCGATCTGGTCAAATTTGCAAAATATCAGGCTTCGCAGCATGAATGCATGGAAGTGTTCGATCAGGCGTACGATTTGGTGCGTATCAACATGGCGAATTTAGACGCGCCGCTTAACGTCGTAGAAAAAAGCTAAACCATACCCGCGAAACACACGAAAATTTTTTAGCGTGATTCGCTGGAATTGACTGAAAAAAATTAGGATGCTTTATGCGATTTGGAATTGTCATCAATATCGATAAGGGCCATGTTTTTGGATTGTTGCATCCGTTTTTAAAAGAATTGCAATCCAAAAAAATCGATTTTGCCATCAATTCGGAGGCGCAGGCTGCGTTCGCCGAATTTTCGTGGCCGCGGATGAATGAATACATGGAATTGGAAAAATTAGTTCGCGACGTCGATTGTGTTTTGTCATTCGGCGGCGACGGCACGTTGCTTTCGACGGCACGGGCGGTAGGAACTTCACAAAAGCCGATTTTGGGTGTGAATATCGGCAAATTGGGCTTTTTGACTGAAGTTGAAGTGGCGGAACTGTATCATGCCATTGAAAAAATTCAGCGAGGCGATTATCAAACCGAAAAACGAATGGTATTAGAAGCGAGTTGGGGTGAGCCGGTGCGCAAAGATTTTGCGTTGAATGACTTCGTCATCGTGCGCCGCGACGCGGCCCGCGTGATTCGGATTCGCGCGGAAGTAAACGGCGAATTCCTGAATACGTACACAGCCGACGGCCTGATCGTCGCATCGCCCACCGGCTCGACGGCGTACTCGCTTTCATCCAACGGTCCGATTCTGAGTCCGACTTTGCAAGCGTTTATCATCAATCCGCTTTGTCCACATACGCTGACAGTACGCCCGCTGGTCATTAATTCCGATCAGGTCATCACGCTGCATGTCGAAAAAGGTTATACGGCGCTTTTTTCAGCCGACGGACAAGAGGAAGCAGAAATTGACGAAGGAACGGCCGTTACGATCCGCGAAGCTTCACACAAAGTTCATTTAATTCGTTTAGGCGAGCGAACTTTTTTTGAAGTCCTGCGAGCGAAATTACGTTGGGGTGAAGATGCAAGAAAGAGTGAATAATAAGTCAGTGAACCGTTAGCAGTGAATAGTAGCCAGTCAAAATTTGTTTCACTGTTTGCTGTTCACTATTCACTGCTTATTTTTTGAAAAGATAAATATTCCAAGCAAGCCCACGAAAGCTAATAATAATCCTATGATCATGACATTTGATTCAATTTGAGTTTTGTCTCCGTACCAGGCTACAGTTTCCGGTTCGAGATTATTGAAAAGGATGACCAAACCGTTATTCATTCCATGCATGATAATCGTTGGTACGATGCTATTCGTTCGCCATGCCACAATTCCCAAAAATAATGCGATGACAAAAATCTGAATGCCACCCCATGGATTGAGGTGAATCATTGAAAAAACCAAACTCGAAATAATGATGGCCGCGGCTGCGGAATATTTTTTTTCCAAAGCGCCTTGGAACATCCCGCGCATCAGCATTTCCTCTGCAAAGCCCGCTGCAAACACGGCTGCAAGAACCAACATCGAGCCGGTAATCCAATCGTTGAGTTTGAATTCCTGCATCAGTTTTTCAAGAATGCGATCCGACATCAATTCCGGCGATAGAGCGCCGATCGTACGATCGAGGAATCCATTGATCACGGGCGCTACGACCCGGTCAACCGCGTCCGTCGCTACAAATAATCCCAATGAAAAAATTAAGGTGGACAAAAGAACATTGGTCGAAATGGTATTGATTCGAAACGTCGGGACCAATAATTTTCTCTGGCGTTTCATATAGAAAAAAGCCGGCAAAATAAAAGACAAAGTCCCGACCAAAAGCCCGAATTTTGAAATAAAACTTCCGAGCCAATTCAGTTTCGCCATGTACGTCACGGCAAAGCTCGCGGCGGCAAACATGGATGTAATCATGTAGCCGACGCCGACGCCCACGATCAGCAGAATGACGGACGCTTTCAAACTAAATGGCGTCGCATCGCGCTCAATGGATTCCTGAATATTATTTTGCATGGGCGTTTCCTTCCAGTTCGTCCGCGACGCGTCCGGCGTCATACAGCACTCGCAATGCGGCAATCATTCCGCCGGCGTGATTGGCAATCGCGCGTCCCGATTCATCGTTGCAAATAAAATTACCGACCAGGCCTTCATTATTACCGTCGTGTACGATTCCAACCACTTCGCCTTTGATATTGACGACCGGTGAACCGGAATTGCCTCCGATGATGTCGCAAGAGCTTACAAAATTTAAAGGCGTCGACAGATCGAGTTTGCTTTTTCGATCCCAATAGCGTTGAGGCAAATTAAACGGCGGCTTTTGTCCGAAACCGAGCGAACGGTCATACCATCCGTAATACGTCGTCATCGGCGCCGCTAATGTTCCGTTCATCGGATAACCTCTGACAATGCCGAAAGCGAGGCGCAGGGTAAACGTGGCGTCGGGATAAACGCTTTTGCCATACACCTCAAAACGCGCTTTACCAATTTTTTGCGAAGCGGCCGATTCGACGCTTTGAATTTTTTCAGCGTAAGAAGTTTGAATATCGCGAATAATCGGATACAATTTTCGAACAAATACAATCAGCGCATCGTCGGATTTTTGAATTGCATCAGCGCCGCCATCGAGAAGGTTTTTGCGAACTTGAAGATCGTTGAATTTAGTTTTCGAGAAAATATCCCGGGCCACATCATTGGGCGAATGTCCGTTCAACGCCGTCTTCACAAAAGGATCGTTCGCGCCCAATTCTTCTGAAACGAGTTGAAGCCATGCCGCGAGGAGCCGTTCTTCAAGCGGCAAATAAACGGGAACCGGCGATAACATCTGAAATTTAAATGATTCCAATTGATCGTTATGAAAACCAAAACTACGTTGATCGTCGGCTTTTTGAATTTCCTCGCCGTACTTGACGATCGACAAAGCTTTGTCAGCCAGCATACGACTCGGGATTCTCCGATATTTAAACGGTTTAAAAATTTCGGCGTATTTTTTTTGAACATTGACGATATCGGTCCATGCTGATGCGTAGTTTTTCTTCCATTCCGATTTAGAATCGACGCGGTTACGGAAATCGCTTTCCTCGGCAATTTTTTTATTGAACAATGTCGAATTGAGCAGGCCTTGATATTCACCGCTATCGGCTTCGATCACGTTTTCTGTACCGGAAATAGCATTGATGACCTGGCTGGCTTCAGTTTTACCCAAAGCAGCGTATTGTTTGAGCGCTTCGAGGCGGCGTCGGGCAATTTTCAGATCGGCGGGATATTCCAGATCGCGGCGGGTGATAATTTGCGCAACGGTCAGCAAACGCTCCGTTTTTCCAGGATGCCCGGAAACAAAAACCAATTCATCTTCTCTGGCGCCAGCGCTATTCCATCGTAAGTAATGAACGCTTTGAGCGGGTTTATCGTTTTCATACACGCGAACAAATGCAAAATCGAGTTCGTATCTCGGGTATGCGAAATTATCCCATAAACTTCCGTAAAACGCCGCCTGATGTTCCGGCGCAAAAACCAACCGGACATCGGTATATTTTTTATAACGGTAGAGCCAATATTCGCCGCCATGATATAATGTCACGATATCCGAGCGTAATCCGGTGGATTCAAAACTTTCTTTCTGGATGGCGGTCATTTCGGCAGCACGAGCCTGAAGCGCTTCCAGTTCTTTCATGCCCGGTTTGGCAGCACCTTGAATTCGCGCGGTGACATTTTCCATCGACAGGAGAACGTTCAATTCGAGATCCGGGCATTTTAATTCATCCGCCTGTTCGGCGGCAAAAAAACCGTCCCGAAGTAGATCGCGGTCGGCCGTCAATAATTTTTGAAGTTGCCCGCGTACGACATGCTGGTTGGTCATGACCAATCCGTTGGGACTCACGAAAGAACCCGAACCGCCGTCGTTGAAACGGACGCTCGAAAGGCGCAGATGGTCGATCCATTCTTGTGTGGGTTCGAAACCGTATTTTTCTTTGAGAATTTTAAGCGGTAAATTATCATACGTCCACATGCCTTCATCGGCAAAAACCGGATGAAAAGACGTCATCAGCGCGAGCAATATTATTTTCAATATTTTTTTCCGGATCATATTCCACCTCGTTAGTTGCGGATTTCAAGCGACGGAAAATAGACATTTAAAATTTTGAGGGCAAGTTCAATTTTCGCTCGTTTTGCGAGCCGAAGACATCAAAAAAACGATTTTTTTCGACCTTTTGCAGGCGGTCAAAAGGTCGAATTTAAACTTGACTATCGGACAAAAAAAATATATCTTCACCGGCTAAAATTTGATAAATGATTTATCAAATTGAACTTACGGCTTCAGATGAAGATCCGGATCGATAAAATTCTGAGTTTAGACGACGGCGAACATCGGTTTCACTATGCCGTACCGGGACGTGAACTCGGGATCGATCTTAAAGATTTTGAAGGACATGAGATTTTTGACCAGGATGTCGTAACAGATGTTGTTCTTAATAAATCGGGTCATACGTATTACGTAAAATTCAAGGTAGCTTCACAGGCGCATTTGCTGTGCGACCGGTGCTTAGATGAAGTCCGACGTGAAATTTCTGGCGAGTTTTCGATAGTATTTGCCGAGTCACGGAGCCGGTCTGACAACGAAGAAACGGATGTCCGTTCTATCGATACACGCAATACGAATGAGATAGTTTTAGACAAAGACGTAATCGATACTCTGATGCTGGCGATGCCTTCGAAATCGCTTTGCCGCGAAGATTGCAAGGGACTGTGCCCTGAATGCGGGACCAATTGGAATGAAAGTCTTTGTCGGCATTATGATGAAATTGTAAATGAAAAAATATAAACAGGAGGAAACATGCCTAATCCAAAACGCAGACATTCGAAACAACGCCGCGATAAGCGCAGAACGCATTGGAAATTGGACACGCCGGGGTTGTCAGCCTGCGCCAATTGCCATCAACCCAAGTTGCCGCACCGCGTTTGTCCCAATTGCGGCTACTATGATCAGCGCCAAATCACGCTGACGAAGGAAGCGTAATTCCGGGTCGAATTTTACGAAGGCCTGTCCTTGTTATCATGCTGATGCTGACACTGACAGGCTAAGTTTTTTTATGCAGGTTTCGTTTGAAAAAAACCGCAAAAAACGATAAGTTGCGGGAATCTTTTATCACCCAATAGCGAGAACGATGAAGATCATAGTAGACGCCATGGGCGGCGACGAAGCCCCGAAAAGAATCGTAGACGGAGCGGTCGAAGCAGCGAGGGAATTTCTATCGCAAGGTCATCAGGTTATTTTGACCGGCCATCGGGATAAGATTATGGAAGAAATTCGCCGTTGCGAGGGGAGCGAACTCATCGGGAAAAGCATGGAGATCGTTCACACGGATGAAGTGATCGGGATGTGCGAATCCCCGACTACGGCCTTGCGCGAAAAAATGCGCTCATCGATTCACATCGGAATTGAAATGGTCAAACGCGGCGAGGGCGACGCATTGGTGAGCATGGGCAATACCGGAGCGGTGATGGCGTGCGGACTCATGGGACTTGGCCGCATCGAAGGCGTGCAGCGTCCGACCATCGGCGCTTTTTTCCCGACGATTAAAGGCAAAAGTTTAGTGCTCGACGTCGGTGCGAATGTGGATTCAAAACCTGTTCACTTATTGCAATTCGGCGTGATGGGCAGCATTTACATGCACGCGATGATGAACATTCCTTCTCCGAAAGTCGGCCTGCTGAGCGTCGGCGAAGAAGATTCCAAAGGCGATAACCTGACGATCCAGGCCAATCAACTATTCCGCGAAAAACAGTTATTTGATTTTGTCGGCAACGTGGAAGGCCGCGATATTTTGATGGGCTCGTCGGACGTCGTAGTCTGCGACGGTTTTGTGGGCAATGTCATTTTGAAAATGGCTGAAAGTTTTGTGAAAGTACTGCAGCAGAAAATCGGCGGGTTTGCCCAACAAGCCGGCGCGGAAGCCTCGAAAACTTTCAAAGAATTTTTCGCTAAAAGCATGAGTGATTGGGATTACCAGTCGCACGGCGGCGTGCCGCTGCTCGGCGTCAATGGCGTCGTCATCATCGGTCATGGCAGTTCTTCCGGCAAAGCGCTTTACCGCGCCATTCACGTAGCCAAAGAAATGGTTGAGAAAAAAATCAACGAAGTCATTCGTGAAAAAATAAAATTATCCTAATTGAAATTATCTTAACGGAAAGTATTGCGTGGAAAAAAAGAAATTTCGTGCTGCGATTACGGCTGTAGCTCACTGGGTGCCTGACAAGCTTCTTACCAATGCCGATCTTGAAAAAATGGTGGATACCAACGATGAGTGGATCACGTCGCGCAGAGGCATCAAGGAACGGCACATTCTGGAGAAAGGCGCTACATCCGACATGGCTGCGGAAGCATGTAAAATTTTATTTGAAAAACATAATATCAATCCCGAAGAAATCGATGTGATTGTGTTCGGAACGGTGACGCCGGATATGATGTTTCCTTCGGCGACCTGTTTATTGCAGGCGAAGACAGGTATGACTAATGCCTGGGGATTTGACGTATCGGCGGCCTGCTGTGGATTTGCGTATTCACTGGTTGTCGGCGCGCAATTTATCGAAAGCGGGACGGCCAAAAAAGTATTAGTGGTCGGCGCCGATAAAATGAGTTCGATCGTGGACTACACCGATCGCAATACATGCATTCTTTTCGGCGATGCCGCCGGCGTGGTATTGCTTGAAAGAACGGAAGAGAAGAACGTCGGCATTTTGGATTTTTATAATACGATCGACGGCAACGGCGCGCAGTATTTGAACATGCCGGGCGGCGGCAGCTTGAACCCGCCCTCGCATGAAACCGTCGATAAAAAAATGCATTATGTGTTTCAGGACGGCAAAAACGTATACCAATACGCCGTCAAAGGCATGTCCGAAGCATCCGCGCTGATTGTCGAACGTAACGGATTGACCGGTAAAGACGTTGGTTTATTCGTTCCGCATCAGGCGAATAAACGCATCATCGATTCCGCCGCGCAACGAATGGGATTGAGTGAATCGCAAGTCATGTTAAATATCGACCGCTATGGCAATACGACGGCGGCAACGATTCCGATTTGTTTATCGGAAGCAGTCTCAACCGGACGCTTGAAAAAAGGCGATATTGTCGTGATTGCCGCTTTTGGCGGAGGATTTACCTGCAGCAGTATTTTAGTGAAATGGGCGTATTAAGCATATATTGCCACCAAGGCACAAAGGCAAATATCCAAGGGCTAGCATGTCAAAAATTGCGTTAATATTTCCGGGACAAGGTTCACAATACGTTGGAATGGGAAAAGATTTTTACGATCAATTTCCTGCTGCCAAAACCCTGTACGAAAAAGCGAATGAAATTCTGGGATTCGATCTGATTAAAATTTCTTTCGATGGTCCGGAAGACGCTTTGAAGCAGACGAAAGTGACGCAACCGGCGATTTTTGTTCACAGCCTTGTGACGCTGGAATTATTAAAAGAAAAAGTCAAGAACCTGAGTTTCCAAATGACGGCCGGACATAGTCTGGGTGAATATTCGGCATTGGTTGCCGCCGGCGCTTTATCGTTTGAAGACGCCTTGAAAATAGTCAAAGTTCGCGCGGCGGCGATGCAGCACGCTGGTGAAATTAACAAAGGTACGATGGCGGCAGTGATTGGCATGGATGCGGAGCCGCTTGGCAAAATTTGTTGTGAGGCATACACGTCCGGTGTCGTGCAATGTGCCAATTATAATTCACCCGGCCAGATTGTTATTTCAGGCTCGATCGACGGCGTTAAGAAAGCGATGGAATTAGCCAAAGAAAAAGGCGCGCGCATGGTCAAGGAACTCGTCGTCAGCGGAGCGTTTCATTCGCCGCTGATGGAAAGCGCCAAAGAAGAAGTGCGGAAATGGCTGGATACGATAACCTTGCACGACACTGCGATTCCGGTTTATCCGAATGTAACGGCGCGTTCCGCGAAATCCGGCAGGGAATTTAAAAATTTATTAATTGACCAAATCACCGCGCCGGTCAAATGGCACGAAACGATTGTCCATATGATTGCCGACGGGGCAACCAAGTTTTATGAAATCGGGCCCGGCAATGTTTTGCAAGGGCTGGTTAAACGTATCGACAAAAATATTCCGTGTGAATGCATTGGCAAACCGGATGATTTAGAAAAGTTCCGACATTAATGGTACTGCGTGATAAAGTAGCGGTGGTGACCGGTTCGTCTCGTGGAATCGGCAAAGCTATCGCGCAATGTTTTTTGACAAACGGTGCCACAGTGGCGATCAACGGCCGGGATGCAGAACGATTGAGAAATACCGAACAGGAATTGCGTTCATTCGCTTCCAACGACCATTTGCTGGCCGTGCATGCGGACGTTTCAGATTGGACTGAAGCCAAAAAATTATTCGATACGGTACAGGAAAAATTCGGACGCCTGGATATTTTGGTTAATAATGCCGGTGTTTTTAAAAACAGTTTACTGGCGCGTATGAATGAAGACGAGTGGGATTGGGTGCTGAAAAATAATTTAAAAAGCGCGTTTATTTGTTCAAGGCTTGCGGCTAAAACAATGATGAAACAACGATATGGAAGAATGATCTATATGTCGTCCGTTGTGGCGCTCGGCGGCAATCCTTTTCAGGCCAATTATGCTGCTTCGAAAGCCGGCATCGACGGACTCATGATGGCAACAGCTAAAGAATTGGCGCCGTACGGCATTACGGTTAATTCGGTTGCGCCCGGATATATTTTTACGGACATGACAAAAGATTTTTCCGAGCAAACGATTGCCGAAGTATTAAAATATATTCCGCTGGGAAGAGCGGGCACGGTTGATGAAGTGGCTTACGCGGTGAAATTTCTTGCCTCGGATGAAGCGGCGTATATTACCGGTCAAGTCATTCAGGTAGATGGCGGTCGCGTGATTCGTTAAAAAAAGTTTATTCATCGAAAAACAAACTGAAGCATTCACATAACCTTCATTAAGGAGAAATGGTCATGAACAGAGAAGAAATCGAGAAAAAAGTAAAAGAAATTATCGTCAAAAAACTTGGCGTGACGGAAGCCGAAGTAACACCGGCTGCTTCTTATGTCGAAGATTTGGGCGCGGATTCGCTGGATCAGGTTGAGTTGGTGATGGAATTCGAAGATTCGTTCAGCCTCGGCGAAAAAATTCCGGAAGAAGAAGCGGCAAAATTAACCACCGTCGGTTCGACCATCGAATATTTGGTCAATAAATTAGGTAAATAATCTAACTGCTTTGCCTGAATTTTGTAAGAAATATCGGATTAGGATTATAGACACTATTCATAAATCCTGTCCTGATTTAGTTTCTACTAATCGCGTTTATTAAATCATAAATTTGGCAAGTAAGGAGTCGTTCATGCAAAAACGTCGGGTCGTCGTGACCGGAATAGGCGCCGTCACTCCCATTGGCAATAGCGTCGATGAGATGTGGAAGGGCATGTTGGAAGGCCGAAACGGTGTAGACTTGATCACGCTTTTTGATACGAAAGATCACGTAACCAAATTTGCGGCGGAAGTAAAAAATTTTGACGCCGGGCAGTACATGGATAAAAAAGAAATCCGACGTAACGACCGGTTTACGCATTTTGCTATTGCGGCGGCAAAGATGGCTATTGACGACGCCAAGCTTGACGTCAAATCGCTGGATGCCAACCGGATCGGATGCATCATCGGGAGCGGTATCGGCGGATTCAATACCTTCGAAGAACAGTTCGAGACGTATTTGCAAAAGGGCGCTCAAAGGGTTAGTCCATTTTTCATTCCGATGATGATCATCGATATCGCCGCGGGACAAGTGGCCATTATGTTCGGTCTGAAAGGCCCGAATTACGCGACGGTCTCCGCGTGCGCGACGGGCAGCCATGCGATCGGCGACGCGTTTATGCTGATTCAGCGCGGCGATGCGGACGCGATGGTATGCGGCGGTACGGAAGCGGGCATTTGCCGCATGGGCGTTGCCGGGTTCAATGCTTTGAAAGCATTGTCCACGCGCAATGACGACTTCAAGCACGCCAGCCGTCCTTTTGACAAACATCGTGACGGATTTGTCATGGGCGAAGGTTCCGGCGTCGTCGTGATTGAGGAACTGGAACATGCCGTGAAGCGTGGCGCAAAAATTTATGCTGAATTGGTCGGCGTGGGGTACACGGACGACGCGTACCACATTACGGCTCCGGCCGAAGGCGGCGAAGGCGCGGCGCGCGCTATGACCATTGCTTTGAAAGATGCCGGGCTCAAACCGGAAGATATCGATTATATCAATGCGCACGGCACGTCGACGGAATACAACGATAAAAATGAAACGGCCGCGATCAAGACCGTTTTTGGCTATCACGCGCATCAATTGCTCGTCAGCTCGACGAAATCGATGACGGGACATTTGCTAGGCGCTGCCGGCGGCGTGGAATTTATTGCGATTACTTTGGCCGTCCACCACTCGATCGCGCCACCGACGATCAATTATGAAGAACCGGATCCGGAATGCGATTTGAATTATGTGCCAAATAAAGCGATCGAAAGAAAAATCAACGCCGCCATCAGCAATACGTTCGGATTCGGCGGGCACAATACGTGTCTGGCGGTGAAACGATACGCGCCATAAATTACAGGTAGCAGATGTGCAGATAGTCAATGGCCTCGAATAAGCAGATTTCAAAAAATTCCGGGAACCTTCTATCGAAGTTAAAACAGTTTTTTTTAAGGCGCCGATTTAAATCACGCCCGAAAGAGATCAAGACTGACCGGATATTAAGGGAACAGCTATCGCGTTTGGAAAAAAACATATCCTACACGATTAAAAGCCCCCAGCTTTTTGTACAATCATTGAAACACCGTTCCTATCTGAATGCGACGAATGCGGAGCGTATTACGTCCTATGAACGGCTGGAATTTTTGGGCGACTCGATTCTGAATATGATCGTTTCTGAAAATTTATATCGTCAATTTCCTGACAAGGAGGAAGGCGAATTAACAAAATGTAAAGCGTTATTAGTCAATAAAAAAGTACTCGCGAGTTGTGCAGAACGAATTAATCTCGGAGAATTTATTTTATTGAGTGAAGGAGAGCAGCGTTCCGGAGGCCGAAACAGGCCGTCGATTTTATCGGATGTTTTAGAATCCCTGATTGGGGCCATCTATTTAGACAGCGGATTTCATGAAGCTAAAATATTTATCCAGCGGTACGTATTGACTGACATGATGCAGGTACTTAACGACGAAATGAATACCAATTTTAAAGGCGAACTTCTGGAATTTAGCCAAAGCAGCGAGTGGGGCATGCCGCATTATGTCGTCATTAGCGAGACTGGACCTGAGCACAACAAACAATTTACAGTCGAAGTGAAAATAAAAGATCTGGTATACGGAACAGGAAAGGGCATGACGAAAAAAGACGCGGAACAGCAGGCCGCGAGGGAAGCTCTGAAAAAAATCAAACAGAACTAAATTAACTTTCGGAGACTATCGTGAAACGTATTTGTGTGGTTGGAACAGGGTATGTCGGATTGGTGTCCGGCGCGTGCCTCGCCGATTTTGGCAATCATGTGATTTGCGCGGATATTGATCTCGACAAAATTAATAAATTGAAAAAAGGGATTATCCCGATTTACGAGCCGGGTTTGGAAGAAGTTGTCAAACGCAACGTCGAAAAAGAACGGTTGTTTTTTTCCAATGACGTCGCTGAATCTATTCGCGATACGGAGGTCATTTTTATCGCCGTAGGAACGCCGCCGGGAACGAACGGCGAAGCCGATTTGTCCATCGTGTTTAAAGTGGCCGAAAATATTGCCGCCAATTTAAACGGGTATAAAGTAGTCGTGACTAAAAGTACGGTTCCGGCAGGTACCGGAATGAAAGTTAAAAAAATCATCGAACAAAAAGCGCCCAAAGGATCGGAATTCGACGTGGTGTCCAATCCGGAATTTTTGCGCGAAGGTTCGGCGGTCAACGATTTTATGCGTCCGGATCGCGTAGTGATCGGCAGTAACAGCGAACGCGCAACGGAAATTATGAAAACGGTTTACCGTCCGCTCTATATTAATGAAACGCCGATGGTCATTACCAACGTCGAATCGTCGGAAATGATCAAATACGCGTCGAATGCATTTTTGGCCGTCAAAATTTCATTCATCAATGAAATTGCCAACATCTGTGAAAAAATCGGCGCCGATGTCAAAGTTGTCGCCAAAGCGATGGGACTTGACGGTCGCATCAGTCCGAAATTCCTGCATGCCGGCGGCGGTTATGGCGGATCATGTTTTCCCAAAGATACACAAGCCTTAGTCAAAACGGCTGAAGAAACCGGCGTTCAGAACCTTGTCGTGCGTGCGGCTATCGAGGCCAACGATTATCAGAAGCATGTCATGGTCAGTAAGATCAAGGAACTGGTTGGCGATCTCAAGGGTAAAACGATCAGTCTCTTGGGACTAGCTTTCAAACCTAATACGGATGATATTCGTGAGGCGACATCATTAGTCATTATCGAAGAGATGCTCAAAGCCGGCGCCAATGTAAAAGCTTATGATCCCGTGGCACAGGAAGCGACCCAAAATGTTTTTCCAAATATTACTTATGCCAAAAATGCCTACGAAGCGGCCAAGGATTCCGACTGTTTGGTGCTGGTCACGGAATGGAATGAATTCCGCGAGCTTGATTTACCGAAGATAAAAAGCCTGTTGAAACGGCCTAATTTGGTCGATTGCCGCAATGTGTATAATCCGGAAGAAGTGAGGAAATTAGGAATCAGGTATCTTGGCGTTGGACGTGGTTATTCAGCAATAAACTCTTGATTTACTGTAGCAAAAGATTTACTTTGCGCCCACTTAAAATTAAAAACGGAGATTGCGTAAAATTATTTATGGAAAGCCTTCAAAATAAAATTAAAGAAAAAAAAGCCGTGATTGGCGTCATCGGATTAGGCTATGTCGGGTTACCGCTTGCAGTTGAGTTTGCGGCCAATGGATACCAAACTTTTGGAATCGATCTTGATGAACAAAAAGTAAAAAACGTCAATGAAGGTCGTAATTATATCGAAGACATTCCCAACGACAGATTCGCAAAATGCCATCAATCAGGGCTTTTGAAAGCGGCTTCCCATTACAATAATATAAAAGAATTGGATGTCATTTACATTTGCGTTCCAACTCCTTTTACCGACAATAAAGAACCGGATGTATCCTATATTGTCAATTCAGCCGAAGGGATTGCAAAGGGATTAAGAGACGGTCAATTGATCATTTTGAAGAGTACAACTTTTCCGGAAACAACGGAGAAAGTCGTTCAACCGATTCTCGATCGTACCGGCAAAAAAGTCGGCGTCAATTATTATCTGGCGTTTTCTCCGGAGCGTATCGATCCGGGCAATAAAAAATTCACAACAGCCAATACGCCGGTCGTCGTCGGCGGCGTGACCAAAACCTGTACCGAACTGGCCTGTCTGATCAATTCGCAAATTATCGAAAAAGTCGTTCCGGTATCCAATCCGCGCGTTGCTGAAATGTGCAAATTGCTCGAAAATATTTTTCGCAGCGTGAATATTGCCTTAGTCAATGAACTGGCGCAACTGTGCGATCGGATGGGCGGCGTCAATATGTGGGAAGTCATCGGCGCCGCTGCCACCAAACCTTTCGGATTCATGCCGTTTTATCCGGGCCCAGGCATCGGCGGACATTGTATTTTGATCGATCCTTATTATCTTTCGTGGAAAGCGCGTGGATACGATTTTCATACCAATTTTATCGAACTCGCCGCCGAAGTTAATGAAAACATGCCGTATTATGCTTATTCCATGATCGTCGAAGCGCTGGCGATGCGCGGAGCGGCGTTATCGAAAGCCAAAGTTCTCGTACTCGGCGCGGCATTCAAAAAAGACGTCGACGATATCCGCCATTCGCCGTCCCTGAAAGTTATGGAAATAATGATCCAAAAAGGTTTCGGCGAAGTCATGTACAACGATCCGCACGTTCCGGAAGTCGAATTATTTGGAAAAAAATTCCGTTCGCAAATTTTGACAAAAGAATTTTTGAACAGCGTCGATTGCGTTTTTATCGGAACGGATCACAGCTCGTACGATTTTAAAATGATCGTTGAAAACAGCAAGATCGTTGTTGATTCTCGTAACGCAACCAAGGAAATTTCACAGCATCGTGAAAAAATTGCGCTACTCGGATCGGGACAATGGGACCACAAACTCTAAGAGGGAGACGTTCTTTGAAACTGCTGTGCGTTGCCGGCGCTCGTCCGAATTTCATGAAAATTGCGCCCATTCTGCGGGAAATGAAAAAGCACCAGTCGCTGCAACCGAAATTAGTACATACGGGGCAGCATTACGATAATAAGATGTCGGATGTTTTTTTTAAGGAATTGCAAATTCCCGCGCCCGATATCCACCTCAATGTCGGTTCCGGTACTCATGCGGAGCAAACGGCTGAAATCATGAAACGTTTCGAGGCCGTCGTATTGCAGGAAAAACCGGATTGGGTTGTCGTACTCGGCGATGTCAATTCGACGTTAGCCTGTTCGGTGACGGCCGCCAAACTGCACGTTCCAGTCGCGCACGTTGAAGCCGGATTAAGAAGTTATGACCGGACAATGCCGGAGGAAATTAACAGATTAGTGACGGATGCGATCGCTGAAGTTCTGTTTACAACCGAAAAAAGCGGCAATGAAAATCTAATAAAAGAAGGGAAACCTGAAAGCCAGATCTATTTTACCGGCAACGTGATGATTGATTCGCTTGTTTTTGCTAAACCGCAAATTAACCGGTCACAAGTATCAACCGATCTTAAACTTCCTGATAAATCGTATTGTATTACGACTCTTCACCGGCCTTCGAATGTGGATGATCCGAAAACGTTAGCGAAAATTTTTGAAATATTTGACACGATTCAGAATAAATTATCGGTCGTATTTCCGATTCATCCTCGAACTCGCAAAATGATCGAAACGTTCGGTTTGTCAGATAAAGTTTCCAAAATGAAAAATTTACGATTGATGGATCCTGTGGGATATTTTGATTTTGTAAGTTTGACCGCGCATGCTAAAATGGCGATTACCGATTCCGGTGGCTTGCAGGAAGAGACGACATATTTAGGCGTTCCGTGTCTTACGATGAGAGAAAATACGGAAAGGCCGATCACGATTGAAGTTGGAACGAACACATTAGTAGGTTCAGATGAACAATTAATTTATTCAAAAGTTGATGAGATCATTAAAGGAACTTACAAAAATGGAAGCGTTCCGGAATTATGGGATGGGCGCGCCGCTGAACGCAT
>JABWBZ010000313.1 GCA_013359335.1 bacterium | reverse complement strand
AAACTCAGCCGTGATCGTTATGAAATAATTTCAGAAATAAATAATAAAGTTTATGGAGATGTTAAAGTGTGGAGACGCCGTGATTCCATGGTATCAAGAAGATAAGTATCAACGCTAACTCAATAAATTTATGGAGACTCCAACTTTTTAACTCAATTAAAACTTTGATTTTCAGATGCTATTTCAAAACTGCTGTATGAATCGCCGCGGAGTCCCATGCCGGTGCGTTTGCAATTGCACCGATTAGCTGAGCCGGTTTATCGATAACGCTCCAGATATGACGATGTTTTTCTGACATAAATTTCTCTGCGATGCAGCGATCCAGCATTGATAGCAAAGGATCATAATACCCGTCGAGATTAAATATGATGATCGGTTTGGTAAATTGCCCTAATCTTTTCAAGGTTATCGCTTCCAGCAATTCCTCCAGAGTACCACACCCGCCCGGCAAGGCTAGCAACGCATCAACGTCTTCTAAAAATTTTTTCTTACGCGAATGCATATCGTCTACAAAATGAACTTCATTGAGTTGCTTATGATCCCATTCGACCTCGCGCATAAAATGCGGCATGACTCCGATAATGCGTCCACCGCGTTCTACAATCCGGTCGGCTAAACACCCCATCAGGCCTTGCGCGCCCCCGCCAAACACCACTTCAATTTTATTTTCGGCAAGTATGTCGGCAATTTCGCTCGTTGCAATAAAATATTTTTGATGAACTTGCGCGCTTGAAGCGCAATAAATGCAGATACGCTTGATCATATCGTTTTCTTCCACTCACTTAATGTTTATTTTTGAAATCGGCCAGCCAATATACTTCTTTGGCCGTTGCCTCATAGCGGTTCGCTTGGGACAGAGCCAATGACCATTCGTATTGCAATTTTTGTAAGACGGCGTACGGAGCATCCGTTGGCGCAACACGAATATTAGAGAGCGGTAAAGTATTATGAACTTCTACAAAGGGCGTGTTCACTGAATCCTTATGGGTCAATTTGTCCTGACCGACGTTGCTATGAAATTCGCGAAATAAAATTTTAGAATCGCGGGTGGCTGTATAGGATGCTGTTTCATTTGAAATAATTTGAATTTTACGATTCAGACGTATATCAATATTAAGCTGACGAATTTTCTGTTCAATTATTTTGGCATACCGTAAAAGTTTATCACTCTGATCCATCAAAAAATCGGCCTTTTGAAACAACAGGTCTGCGTCGTCGCTTCGGCTAATTTTGACATTCTGAACGGCAATATCGATGGGCTCCGTCTGCGACAACTGAATCGCCGATTTTTCGCGCACCATGGATAGCAAGGTATCGGTCATCATTTCGCGCAATACGACATCGGAATATGTTGTCCGTTCAATCCGGCGGGTCAGCGCTTCAATTTCTTCCGACATAAGACCCGTTATCGATTCGATTTTCACCTGATTGGTTTCACGATGAGCCAAAATCAATTTATCCAATTTCACAAATTGCTGCGACAAATCTTCGGATTCTTTTAAAAGATTTTTCAATTGAACTTTATCGAACCATCCCAATTCTTTTTTTTCTTTCAATTCACCGATTGTCAGCACCATGGTTTCATACTGCAGTAGCAGCAATCGTTTGGCCTGATTGAGCGTTACCAAATCCTGATGTGATTTATCGAGATAAGTTCTGACCTCGTGTATCGCGGTCGACGTAAATGCCGTTGAATCCTGTGAATGTAGTGGGATGGCTGCAGTAAACGTACAGCACAAAAAAATTATATGGACAGCGTTTCGCATGTTACAGCAATCCGTATTTTTCAAGTTTGTAGTAAAATGCGCTGGTTTTAACGCCCAGAATTCGAGCGGCCTCGCTTCGCACGCCTTGAGCTTTGAAAAGAGCTTTTTCAATCATGGTTTTTTCAATTTTTTCCAGAGCTGAATCCAATCCCATTTTTTCAACGTCTTCGAGTTGTACGCCGAATTCCGAAACCGATTGGCCGAGGCTGGTAAAATCGTCAACCGTCAGCCGGTTATTGCTGGACAAGACAACGGCGCGTTCGATCACGTTTTCGAGTTCGCGTACATTACCCGGCCAGCGATAATTGGACAAAAGCTCATAGACATCAGGATTAATTTGAATAGGACGACGGGCCATATCTTTTTCCAGACGCTGCACAAAAAAATCAATCAGCTTAGGTATGTCTTCGCGCCGTTCACGCAGTGGCGGAAGGTGCAGCGGAATAATATGCAACCGGTAATACAGATCTTCGCGAAATAAACCTTTTTTCACCGCCTCTTGAAGATTTTTATTGGTGGCGGCAATGATGCGCGTATCGACGCTCAATGTTTCCTCCCCGCCGACACGTTCGAATTCCTGCTCCTGCAAAACGCGCAACAATTTCACTTGCACGTTCGACGAAATTTCTCCGATTTCATCAAGGAAAAGCGTTCCGGTATCGGCGAGTTCGAATCGCCCTTTTTTAGTTTTAATGGCGCCTGTAAACGAACCTTTTTCATGGCCAAATAATTCGCTCTCCAGCAGCGTTTCACTCAAAGCGGCGCAATTTACTTTGATAAACGGTTTATTTTTTCGATGGCTGTTATAATGAATGGCACGGGCAACTAATTCTTTCCCCGTTCCGCTTTCACCGTAGATCACAACCGAACTGTCGGAAACGGCGCTTTTCTGAACGAGCTGAAATATCTCAACCATTTTTGGCGACGATCCGATAATTTCACCAAAATTATACTGGCCTTCAATTTCACCGCGCAGGTACAGATTTTCTTCCGTCGTCTTGATAAATTGACGCCGTTCAAGGAAAATTCGCGTAATTTTTTCGATTTTGACAGACAGTTCATCCGGTGAAAACGGTTTTGTGATAAAATCCGCTGCGCCAAGTTTCATAGCTTCCACAGCCACGTCGACCGTGCCAAAAGCCGTAATTAAAATGACTTCCGTATCAGGCGATGCTGTTTTAATTTCTTTTAAAACGGTCAGGCCATCAACCGGATTCATCTTGTAATCGGTAATCACCAGATCGGCGCGATGTTTTTTAAAAAGCGACAACGCGTCGCGTCCATTGGAAGCCGTAACGATTTGGTATTGTTGTTTTTGTAAAACTTCGGTGATGCCCTCACGCATCGTTGCATTGTCTTCTACGACTAGAATTTTGATAGGATCGTTCATGCGGTGAGAGTTAGAACTTACCGTCTTTGTATTTCTGGTAGGTATCTTTATTTTTCGGGTCGATTTCCATCAATCGATCGAACACCCGTTTATCCGTAGCGGTTTCAAATATTTTGCAAATCTCGTAATAATGAACCTGCATAAAACGTTCGGTATGATTTTTTGTCAAAATCTGAGACAGTAATTTCTCAATCATATCCAGAGCCTTCAGAACATTTTTCCGTCCTGCTTCCGTATCGCTCTCATCAAAGAAGTTATATTTGCCTTCGTAATAAAAGTCTTTCATCTCGCGATAAGGCTGGTATCGAATATCGAGAAACTGATCGGCCTTTATCTGGCGGTCGTCCCATCCGGAAACATTATACGTGATGAGCGCCTTACTCTGTGCCGCAATACCGCTCGCTTTCTGAAAAAACGGCGTCCCGAGAAATTTACCGACAGTATCCAATTCATCGCCAATTATCAGGTAGATATAAAAATTGATAATGCTGAGAAAAGGATCGATGACATTGTCGTCATGATACAGATTAAAAGCTTTTTTGACATCGAAAATACAACTATTGTCCAGGAACTGAAGCTCTTTTCCATTGGTAATGTAAATGGTCGTATACACGCGTTT
>JABWBZ010000035.1 GCA_013359335.1 bacterium | reverse complement strand
CTCGTACCCTTTGACGGAATATTTCAAATGCTCGCGGCGGCCTTTGATGTAATATTCGTAGGCGCTGACATTCTCGGTGTTACTCGTAATCGCTTTGATTTGTTTTTTCTCGTTGGCGGTGATCGTCACGTTAAAACATTCCGACTTGCAAACCGCATTGATCATTTCATCATACACTTGCCACAATAGCGCCATCGGTTTCTCGACGTTCGGGCTGCAGGCTTTGATGTATTCGCCTTTTTTCTTGGCGTCAACGACGATGGCAAAGGTGTTGATCGTATCTTTCGCGATATTAAACGCCCCGATGATCACGTAATCGAGACCGAGTTTATTACCGATTTCATACGCGCCTTTGGAGGTAAATAAATCGTCGTTGGAAAAGTTACCTTTTTTGATCACGCTGTTGATCTGGTTGCGATCCACGACGTAGATCGACTGAATTTGCTGCAAACCTTCGGTGAGCGTGGTCGCAAAACCTTCGCTGAGCCACATATTTTTTTCTTTGCCGCCTTTGTTTTTGAACGGCAAAACCCCGATGCGTTTTTTGTTTTGGGCATGCAGGTTCATGGCGGATAACGCCATCAGAACCGTTAGCGCCAGTGTCAGCTTACGAAACATAACTCCTCCTCTGTGCTTGGTTATTTTTTAGGATAATCGTAAAAACCTTTGCCGCTTTTGGCGCCGAGATAACCCGCGGTCACCATTTTTTTCAGCAACGGACATGGGCGATATTTATCGTCGCCAAGGCCGTCATGTAAAACGTTCATGATAAATAAACACACATCCAATCCGATGAAATCGGCCAATTGCAACGGTCCCATCGGATGATTCATCCCCAATTTCATCACATTGTCGATGGCTTCTTTCGACGCGACGCCTTCCATCAGGCAAAAAATCGCTTCGTTGATCATCGGCATGAGAACGCGATTGGAAATAAAGCCGGGATAATCGTTAACTTCGACAGGAATTTTTTCAAATTTTTCTGTCAACGATTTGACCGCCGCGTAAGTATCGTCGCTGGTCGCCAGACCGCGGATAATTTCGACTAATTTCATCACCGGAACAGGATTCATAAAATGCATGCCGATGACTTTATCGGGGCGTTTGGTTACGGCGGCAATTTGTGTAATGGATATCGAAGACGTATTCGTCGCCAAAATCACCTCGGGCTTACAGACTGAATCTAATGTCTTAAATACCTGCGATTTGATGTCAAAATTTTCCGTCGCCGCTTCGATCACTAGATCGGACGTTTTAGCGTCTTCGAGTTTGGTGGACGTTTTTAACCGGCCGAGCGTGGCTTTTTTCTGCTCCTCGGTAAGCGTTCCTTTGCCAACCTGGCGGCTTAAATTCTTATCAATCGTCGCCAGCGCTTTGTCCAAAAAGTCCTGTTTAATGTCGATAATTTGTACGGAAAAACCATATTGCGCAAAAACGTGGGCAATGCCGTTGCCCATCGTACCGGCACCGATAACGGTAATGGATTGAATGGCCATGATCAGTAACTCCGTGAATTGATGTGAAAAAACGATATGCTTGGTAGAGGTTAAACGAAGTTGAATTTATGTGTTCGATGATTGAATAACAAGTAAAAAAGCCTGCTTAAGGGTCGAAGCAGGCTTTCATAATACAGAACCATGCCGGTTCTATCTCAGGCTTCCACGAGGTGCTTTTTCTCTAAAATCCGTGCAATTTCATCTTTCAGTTCGCCCAGATCGGACGACTTAATCACGTACGCTTCCGCGGCCCAGCAAATGAAGTCGTTTTTGTAATGCGAATACGCGGAATTGATGATAACCGGGATATTGATGCGATTGTCCAGCAATCGGGTGAGAAATTCCTTTCCGTCGCCATGCGGCATCATAATGTCCAGTACGATCACGTCCGGCTGCTGATGCTCGGCATATTGATAAGCTTCGCGCCCGCCGGATAAGCAGATCGCCTCGTGCCCCATACTTTCAATTTCCGATTTATAAAGCAGTTGGAGATTGGGTTCATCTTCGATGATCAATATTTTTGCCATCGTTAGTCTCCCCTCGCTTGACGTTTAAATCGTTAGAGAAGTTATTTGGGTAGGGGTTGGATTAGAACCTAATGATTTAACGCCGTGATTTTTGTAAAAGTTCCGTTTCCTCATGCCGCCACCGTTTTATGATTCTTTTATAGATTAACCCAACTTCTTTACGCTCGCTGGATTGCCGAACCTTCTTCCTATCGCTAACTTATGACATCGTACAACAAAACTGTGGAGAACGAAAAATGATGGTTTCTATGATCATTACGCTTTTGCTGATTGCAATTATTACGACCTATACGATTGCCTTTATCCGCAATATTATCAACAGATAAGATTCAATTTAGTGAACAAAATCAGTCAATCTTTATGTTTTCTTTATACCACGACTCGGTTTTTTTATGGATGCTTAATTGTGCCGCGTGAGTTGGTTACTTAACTTTGCATCAGCTTTCATACCGCAATATAAAGGAAGTATCATGAAAACCCAATCATCGTGGTGGCCGCGTTTTATCGAACGAGTCAGGTTCCTGTTTGCCATACCCGATCCTGATCGTAAAAAATCTTTAAATCGCGAACAAAAAGAATATTACGGTATTGACCGTAAAGGAGAACTTTAATGGACGCACTGTATTTCGGAATAATCTTGCTTTTTTTTGTAATCAGTTGGGGGTTGGTAAAATTTTGTGACAAGTTATAACCATACCGTTTCGGAAAAATAAGGAACACATTATGAACTTATTATATCTCATCAGTGGCATTATTGCCTTCGCCTTATTTGTCTATCTTTTTTGGGCGCTTTTAAAACCGGAGCAATTTTAATGACACCAATTCTTATGAATAGCTATTTACAACTCGGATTTTACATCGCCGTTCTGATCGCGCTGGCCAAACCGCTCGGATGGTATATGGCACGCGTTTATGAAGGCAAACCATTTGGTCTCGATCGTGTATTGGGACCGTTTGAAAGGTTAATTTATCGTTTGTGCGGCATAAAAGCTGATGAAGAAATGAACTGGAAACTTTACGCGCTCGCCATGCTGCTGTTCAATTTTGCAGGATTATTGATCGTGTACGCGCTTCAACGCTGGCAGGACTTCCTTCCGCTCAATCCGCAGGGATTCGGAGCCGTTACGCCGGATTCCGCTTTTAACACGGCCATCAGTTTTGCCAGCAATACGAATTGGCAAGGGTATGGCGGCGAGACAACGATGAGTTATCTGACGCAGATGTTGGGATTGGCGGTGCAGAATTTTATTTCCGCCGCCACCGGCATGGCGACGCTGATCGCATTCATTCGCGGACTGTCCAGGCACACGGCACAAACGATTGGAAATTTTTGGGTCGACATGGTGCGCACGACGCTTTACATACTTCTTCCACTGGCGATCGTTTTGGCGTTGATCCAGGTTTCGCAGGGCGTTGTTCAAAATTTCGACACTTATCAAAACGTGTCCTTGCTGCAATCGACTGTTGATGCGAACGGCAATGTCATAACCGAACAATCGTTGCCGATGGGTCCCGCCGCTTCGCAAATTGCGATCAAGCAACTCGGCACCAACGGCGGCGGCTTTTTTAATGTGAATTCCGCTCACCCGTTTGAAAATCCTACGCCGCTGTCTAATTTTTTTGAAATGCTTGCGATTTTGCTTATCGGCGCAGCATTGTGTTACACTTTCGGTAAAATGGTTGGCGATACGCGCCAGGGCTGGGCTGTTCTCGCAGCCATGACGATCATATTTATCGCGTTGCTCGCCCTGTGTGTGATTTCGGAGCAGAATGGCAATCCCGCTTTTACTAAAATGGGAATTGATCAGAAAGCCGGAGCTTTGCATTCAGGCGGCAATATGGAAGGCAAAGAAGTTCGTTTCGGCATTGTCAATTCCGCCTTATGGGCAACCGCCACGACCGCCGCCTCCAACGGTTCAGTCAATTCCATGCACGATTCATACACCGCTCTGGGCGGACTCGTCCCCATGTGGCTCATGCAGCTTGGTGAAATTATTTACGGGGGTGTAGGTTCCGGACTTTACGGAATGTTGGTGTTCGCTATCATCGCCGTATTTGTCGCCGGCCTGATGGTCGGAAGGACGCCGGAGTATCTTGGTAAAAAAATCGAAGCGTACGAAATGAAGATGGCTTCGTTAGTCATCCTGATTCCGCCTGTAGTTGTGTTGGGTTTTACAGCATTGGCTGTCGTGACTGAGTGGGGCAAAGCGACGATTTATAATCCCGGTATTCACGGATTCAGCGAAGTGTTGTACGCTTTTTCCTCTCAAGGTAATAACAACGGAAGCGCTTTCGCCGGGCTTGGCGCCAATAATCCGTTCTATAATTTGACCGGTGGCCTTGCCATGTTGTTTGCACGATATTGGCTGGCTATTCCAACTTTGGCTATTGCCGGATCGCTCGCTAAGAAAAAACATATTCCTTCAGGTCCGGGCACGCTCGCAACGCATACGCTCTTGTTCGTGACTTTACTGATCGGAATCGTCATCATCGTCGGCGCATTGACTTTTATCCCGGCGCTCGCGTTAGGCCCGATTGTTGAACACCTTATACAATGAACAATTAGTAATGAATAATGAAGCAATAAAGAAAACAATCTTCAATCCAAAATTGTAAGTAAAATCGGAGAAAATAAACAATGTCTGACAAACCCAAAGCTCGACCGTTATTTGATCCGCCGATCGTACGGCAAGCGATGATCGATTCATTTCGTAAACTCGATCCGCGTATTCAAATACGCAATCCCGTCATGTTTGTCGTGTTGATCGGCAGCATTTTGACTACGATATTATTTTTTCAGGCATGGTTGGGGCAAGGCGAAGCCTCTCCTGCTTTTATTTTTGCGATTTCAATGTGGTTATGGTTTACCGTGTTATTCGCCAATTTCGCCGAAGCCATGGCCGAAGGCCGCGGCAAAGCGCAAGCGGATTCGCTCCGGCGCGCGCGGCGCGATACTCAGGCCAAGAGGCTGCACAAATCCGAGTTTAGTACGGAATATGCAGTTATATCCGCATCCACATTAAAAAAAGGCGATATCGTTTTGGTCGAAGCCGGTGACGTCATTCCCGGCGACGGCGAAGCAATCGAAGGTATTGCTTCGGTGGATGAAAGCGCCATTACAGGCGAAAGCGCTCCGGTCATTCGTGAAAGCGGCGGCGATCGCAATGCCGTAACCGGCGGAACGCGTGTGCTTTCGGATTGGCTTGTCGTGAAAATTACCGCCAATCCCGGCGATGCTTTTCTCGATCGGATGATCGCCATGGTCGAAGGCGCGAAACGTCAGAAAACGCCGAATGAAATCGCGTTGAATATTTTGCTGGCGGCATTGACGATCATTTTTCTTTTGGTAACGGTTACATTATTACCGTTTTCAATTTACAGCGTTGGCGCTGCAGGAACCGGTTCGCCAATCAGCGTGACTGTTTTAGTCGCATTACTTGTATGTCTCATTCCGACCACTATCGGCGGCCTTTTATCCGCGATCGGAATTGCCGGAATGGATCGAATGATCCAGGCGAACGTCATTGCGACATCCGGTCGAGCGGTGGAAGCCGCCGGCGACGTCGACGTGCTTTTGCTCGACAAAACAGGCACGATAACTTTGGGAAATCGTCACGCAACGGCATTTATCCCCGCTCCCGGCATTTCAATCGAAATGCTGGCCGATGCAGCGCAACTTGCATCGCTTTCCGACGAAACGCCGGAAGGCCGTTCGATTGTTGTTCTGGCTAAAGAAAAATATAAATTACGCGGTCGCAATATTCATGAAATCGGCGCAACGTTTATTCCGTTCACCGCGCAAACGCGGATGAGTGGCGTCAATCTCGATGGTCGTCATATTCTCAAAGGCGCTGCCGATGCCATCGATGAACTTGTGCGTTCATCCGCCGGACAGTTTCCGGCAGAAGTTCGAACTGCGGTCGAATCGATTTCAAAAAACGGAGGAACGCCTCTGGTTGTTGCGGAAAACTCCAAAGTGCTCGGCGTGATCGAACTCAAAGACATTGTCAAACGTGGCATTAAAGAACGTTTTGCGGAGCTTCGGAAAATGGGAATTAAAACCGTCATGATCACAGGGGACAATCCTTTAACCGCAGCGACGATTGCCGCCGAAGCCGGCGTCGATGATTTCCTCGCACAGGCAACACCCGAAGCAAAATTAAAACTCATTCGTGAACATCAGGCCGGCGGAAAGCTCGTGGCGATGACCGGCGACGGTACCAACGATGCGCCCGCGTTGGCTCAAGCCGACGTGGCCGTTTCGATGAACACCGGCACGCAGGCTGCGAAAGAAGCCGGCAATATGGTCGATCTGGACTCCAATCCGACCAAGCTGATCGAAATCGTCGAGATCGGAAAACAATTGCTCATGACCCGCGGCGCGTTGACAACATTCAGCATCGCCAACGACGTAGCCAAATATTTTGCCATCATTCCGGCTATGTTCTGGACACTGTACGCCAAACCGGGTGAAACCAAAGGACCTTTGGCCGCGCTCAATATTATGGGTCTTGAGTCTCCGGAATCGGCTATACTTTCCGCCGTCATTTTTAATGCGCTGATCATCATTGTGCTGATTCCCCTTGCACTGCGCGGAATTCGTTATCGACCGGTTGGCGCTGCCACGGTATTGAGAAATAATTTATTGATCTACGGAGTCGGCGGTTTGATTATTCCATTTATCGGAATCAAAATAATTGATGTGATTTTAGTTGCGTTAGGATGGGCATAATGGCCGCAAAAATGCACAAAAGAAGCCTGAAACGATTAATTTTTAATTCTTAATTTTTAATTTCCAAACGAAAGACAGCATAAAATGAAAACCTTGATAAGGCCTGCTCTGCTCTTGCTTTTAGTATTAACAATCATAACCGGTATTATTTATCCCCTTCTCGTAACTGGCATTGCACAGATTGTATTTCCGGAAAGAGCCAATGGCAGTTTGATTGTCAAAGACGGCAAGACTATCGGATCGGAATTAATCGGACAATCCTTCGACGATCCGAAATATTTTTGGGGACGATTATCGGCTACGGGGCCATTTGCTTATAATGCGGCCGCTTCATCCGGTTCGAATTATGGTCCGACGAATCCGGCGTTGTTCACAGCCGTTCAAAGCCGGATTGATGCGCTTCGTGCATCCGATTCGAGCAACACGATGCCTATTCCCGTTGATCTCGTTACCGCGTCCGGAAGCGGGCTCGATCCGCATATTTCTCCGGCAGCCGCATATTATCAGGCTTCACGAATTGCCCGCGTTCGCGGATTGGAAGAATCTGAAATTCGCGCACTGATCGAAAAACACATTGAAGGCCGCCAGTTAGGGTTTCTCGGCGAGCCGCGCGTGAATGTGTTGAAGTTGAATCTGGCGTTGGATAACTTAGTCAAACAATGACCCGTGCATATACCATTTATTAACTACCGGAAAACAAAAAATGAAAAAAGTATTATTCCTATTCACTTTTATTGTGTTGGTTGTCGCGTCTTCGTCCCATGCGCAGGATGGGAATGCAGTTAAATTCTCAGGTTTTATCGATACGTATTACGCTTATGATTTTAACAAACCGGCTAACCACGAGCGTCCCTTGTTTTTGTACAACTATACGCGGCACAACGAAATAAATCTGAATCTGGGGCTTTTGAAAGCTTCTTATGAAGCCGAGGATGTCCGTGCCAATTTAGGATTAATGGTGGGAACGTACGGACAGTACAATTTGTCTGCGGAACAAGGTCTCACGCAAAATATTTATGAGGCCAATGTCGGCGTAAAATTATCCGAAAAAACATGGCTGGACGCCGGTATCATGAGTTCGCATATCGGATGGGAAAGCGCTATTTCCAAAGATAATCCGACTCTGACGCGCTCGCTCGCGGCTGAGAATTCGCCGTATTATCTCGGCGCAGTCAAATTATCTTTCGCCGTCAATGCGCAATGGAATGCCGCTGTGTTAGTGATGAATGGCTGGCAGCGGGTAAAACGTATCGATGGCAATTCGTCTCCGGCGCTAGGTTTACAAACCATCTATAAACCGTCGGAAAAATTAACATTTAATTACAGTAATTTTTACGGCAACGATCGTCCGGATTCCGCCAAAGCTTGGAGGTTTTTCAACGATCTGTATGCGATCTATCAATTAAGTGAAAAACTCAATCTCATTGCGGGATTCGATTACGGTATTGAACAAAAGGCTAAAGGCTCTTCGAGTTACAACAACTGGTACACATGGGCATTCATTGGTCAATACAGGCTATCGGACAAACTGGCGTTAGCGGCCCGGGTCGAGCAATACATCGACAAAAAGGAAGTCATTATAGCGACGGGAACTCAACACGGTTTTCAAACTACAGGTTTGTCGCTTAATGGCGATTACCGCATCAATGATCGTACTTTATTTCGGACTGAAATACGTCGTTTAAACAGCCATGATAAAATTTTTGCCAAAGGAAATACTTCCAAAAAGATCAATCTTGCATGGACGAACTCTTTGTCCGTTGCATTCTAAAGTTCCCTGCTGTACCTTAACGCACTGGTGGCGCTGAACTTGATTCGGCGGTCTTTACCGGTAATCCTTAACAAAGACTCAATAAGTTTCTGGTGACATTGAGTTTTAACCGACTGATACGAAAATCGATTGGTACATGAACACATCCGATACAAATCGTCCTGACCCCGATGCGCTGCTTTCGATTCTTAAAAAAGAAGAAGAGAAAACGAAAAAAGCGCGACTAAAAATTTTTTTCGGTATGTGCGCCGGCGCGGGAAAAACGTACGACATGCTCAAAGCAGCGCATGACGCTTTATCGAAACGCACCGACGTCGTTATCGGGTATATTGAAACGCACAAACGTCCGGAAACAGAGGCTCTTCTTCACGGCCTGCCGGCCATTCCACGCAAAAAAATCGATTATAGAGGCACGCAACTTGACGAAATGGATCTCGATGCGATTTTGGCGCGTCGTCCGAAATTAGTTTTAGTCGATGAACTCGCACACACCAACGCACCCGGCAGCCGCCATGCTAAACGTTATCAGGACGTGTTGGAATTGCTCGACCACGGCATCGACGTCTACACGACCCTGAATGTCCAACATCTCGAGAGCCGTGCCGACACCGTCGCGCAAATCACCGGCGCAACGATTCGTGAAACCGTTCCGGATTCGGTTTTCGAACAGGCTGACGAAATTGAAGTCATCGACATTTCGCCGGAAGAATTGTTGCAGCGGTTGAATGAAGGAAAAGTTTACACCGCCGAGCGTTCGCAACAAGCGATACAAAATTTCTTTCGCGAAGGCAATTTGACGGCTCTGCGCGAAATGGCGCTCCGACTGACCGCCGAGCGGGTCGATCATCAACTCCGCGATTACATGAAGACGCAGCGAATTTCCGGACCGTGGAAATCCAGCCAGCGGTTGCTCGTCGGCATCAATGCCAGCCGTCATTGCGTGGCGTTGATCCGGTGGGCGCGCCGCCTCGCCTACGCGACCAACGGTTCGTGGGTCGCCGTGTATGTTGAAACCACCAGGCAACTTTCCGATTCAGAAAAATCGCAGTTATCCAAAAATGTAAAACTCGCGTCGGAACTCGGCGCAGAAGTGATCACGACGGCGGACGACGATATTGCCAAAGCGCTGGTGCGGGTGGCGCGTGAACAAAATGCCACGCAGATTCTTGTAGGAAAATCGAAATATTTTCTGCCGTTCGGAAAAAGTTTACTCGAAAAAATTATCGAAATCAGCGGCGATTTGGATATTCACGTCGTGGGCGGCGCGATGGATTCGGCCGGCCGGTTTCGATGGCTTCGCCTGCCCGTTCTTCATTCGGCATGGATGCAATACCTCATTGCGGCTCTGATCGTAATCGCCGTGGCCATGATTTGTTATCCCATATCGCCTTGGCTTGGTTATCAAACGGTTTCGTTTATATTGCTGCTCACCGTGGCTCTGATGCCGCTTAAATTCGGAACTGGGCCGGTGCTGCTTGCCGCCGCTTCGAGCGCGTTGATATGGAATTTTTTTTTCATTCCGCCGCAATTTACTTTTTACATCGGATTGACGCAGGACGCGTTGATGTTTTTGACGTACTTCGTGATCGCCTCGGTGACGGGCACATTGACGGCGCGGATTCGGGCGCGCGAGCGCATCGTCATTCAACGTGAAGTTCGCGCCAACGCGCTCTACGCTTTAACAAGAGATCTATCTAACGCACGCAACCAAGATGAAGTCGCAAAAGCCTCTGTTTCGAATATCGAAAATTTTTTCGGCGGCGAGGTGGTTATTTTTCTGAGCGATCTCAGCGGCGATCTTTTACCGCAGCCTCATTCGGCGAGCACCTTCCATGCTGATTCAAAAGAATTCTCGGTGCCGGCCTGGGTTTATTGGAATGAGAAAAAAGCCGGAAAATTCACCGATACGCTTCCTTTTGCCGCTGCATCTTATTTCCCAATTTCCGGCCCGCGTTATCCGCTCGGCGTCATCGGAATCATACTCAATCGTTCGTTCACGATCGATCAGGAAACGTTGCTCGAAAATTTCATCCGCCAAATTGCGTCGGCGCTCGAGCGCGAGCAATTGAACGAAATTAACAAAAATTCCATTGCCGTCGTCGAGTCTGAACGTTTGTATAAAACGTTGTTCAATTCCATTTCGCACGAACTCCGTACGCCGATTGCCGCGATGATTACGGCATCGGAAAGCTTGCAGCATACGGAAAGTTTGAAACAAAATTCTTTGGTTATGAATTTGCTTGGAGAAATTCATACGGCGGCGGACAGGCTGAATCGTTTAGTGGGCAATTTACTCGATATGGCGCGCCTCGAATCGGGACACATTGGATTAAAAGCCGATTGGTGCGACGTGCATGACGTGATTTATTCGGCTTTGGAAAAATTGGAACACGAGTTATCCACGCACACCGTTACGGTGGAGGTCTCACAAGATTTGCCTCTGATTAAAATCGATTTCGGCCTGATGGAACAAGTTATCACGAACTTACTGTTGAACGCGGCCACTTACACTCCGCAGGGCGTGCATATTGAAATCAAAGCATATAAAGAAAGCAATGACTGTATATTAATCATTGCCGACAACGGCCCTGGTTTTCCCACTGAGGCGCTGCCTCATTTGTTCGATAAATTTTACCGCGTACCGGGAACACAGACCGGCGGAACCGGCCTGGGACTGTCGATTGTTCGCGGATTTGTCGACGCACATCGGGGCACGATCAGCGCGGAAAATAAAAACACCGGCGGCGCACAATTTACAATTCGCCTGCCATTACACACGATTCCTGCAACCGAAATTATTACGCAAGACGTATGAGCGATTTACCGCGTATTTTAATCATCGATGACGAAATTCAAATTCGCCGCCTTCTTCAGATTACATTGGAATCGAACGGTTATAAAATTTATGCTGCCGCGTCCGGCGAAGAAGGTTTGCAGCAAGTCGCCATGACCCGCCCCGATATGCTGATCCTTGATTTGGGCTTGCCGGATATGGATGGAATTGAAGCATTAAAAAAACTACGCGAGTGGTCGTCGATTCCCGTGATCATTTTATCCGTCCGCTCCAATGAAACGGACATCGTCGCCGCGCTCGATGCCGGGGCCGACGATTATTTAAACAAACCTTTCCGAACCGGCGAATTACTCGCGCGCATCCGCACGGCTCTGCGGCATGTGACGTCGCCTGATGGCGAGAACAGCATTTTCGAAAGCGGGCCATTATGGGTCGATCTGAACGCGCGCATCGTCAAAATCAAAAATGAAATCATCAAACTCACGCCGACAGAATTTCGCCTGCTTTCGCTATTCATCCGCCACGCCGGTAAAGTTCTCACCCATCAATTTATTCTCAACGAAATCTGGGGGCCGTCTTTTGCAGAAGAAACGCAATATTCGAGAGTCTACGTCGGCCAACTCCGGAAAAAAATCGAAGAAAATCCGACCACGCCGAAATTATTAGTCACTGAATCGGGAATCGGGTATAGGTTGGAGGTGATAGAATAAACGATTACAAAAAATCCCCTGATTTTCATCAGAGGATTTTTAAATGTGCGCGCTCATGGATTCGAACCAAGGACCTTCTCGGTGTAAGCGAGACGCTCTAAACCAGCTGAGCTAAGCGCGCGAAAAGTGGTGCCAATATATTCGCCGACACATGAAAAAGCAATAATTATTTTACTTTTATTTTACTTCTTTATTTTTTAAGATCACCGCTTCAATCTGATTTTTCATCGTCAAAACGGCTTTACGTGCGGCTTCGGCAAAGTCATTTCCGCCCGATGCATACAAGATCGCGCGCGAGGAATTGATAAAGGCATTGACTTTCTGCCCGTCAAAATTGATTTTCACCGCCGATTCCAAATCGCCGCCTTGCGCGCCGATGCCCGGAATTAAAAACGGCATCGCTCCGCTGATTTTTCGTACCGCAGCCATTTCATCCGAATGAGTCGCCCCTACCACCAATCCGCAGTTGCGATGATTATTCCAGCCTGAAACTTTTTCGGCCACGAATTCATACATTTTTTTATCTTCAATTGTTCGATATTGAAAATCTTTCGAACCTTCATTGGACGTAAGGCATAAAACAAACGCACCGTAATTTTTATCGGCGATAAACGGTTGCACTGAATCCAATCCCATGTACGGACTCACGGTGATCGCGTCACAGCCCAAATGATGAAATACCGATTGCGCGTACAATGCAGCCGTATTGCCAATATCGCCGCGTTTCGCGTCCGCGATGATGATCGTTTCCGGCGCTGCGGAACGGATAAACCGGATCGTCGCTCCGAGAATCTCCCATCCTTGGGCGCCAAACGCCTCGTAAAACGCAAAATTCGGTTTGTAAGCGCCGGCAAGATCACAGGTCGTTTCAATGATTTTTTTGTTGAATTCCAGAATCGAGGCAGGTTCTTTTTTGAAAGCGGACGGCAATTTATTCAGATCGGGATCGAGACCGATGCAGATCGGGCTTTTGGTGAGCGCTCGTTCAACACGCAGTTGAAAAGTCAATGACGGCTTATCCTTTTAATGATGGTCTTTTTTATTGGTTTCGGAAAGCGAGTTACTCGCGTCCAAAAGAATTTTCTTTTCTTCTTCCGTCAGGTGATCGTACCCGACTTCGTTGATCTTGTCCAAAATCGCATCCACCCGCTCGCGTAAATTATCCTGCGGTTGGCGTTCCGGTTTAGGACGAACGTACATTTTTGTTTCGGGCTTAGGCTTACGAGGCGGATTAGACCATTGACTCATCTTCGACATGAGCCAATCTTTTCTCAGAAATAAAAATCCGAACACCATTCCGCCGAGATGTGCAAAATGGGCAATGCCGTCGCCGCTGGGCTTGGCTATGCTCAGAAACGTAATCAATCCGTAAATCAACACCATGTATTTCGCTTTAATCGGAAATAAAAAGCTCATTAAAATAATCTGATCGGGAAAGATCATACCGAACGCCAATAAGATTCCAAATACCGCGCCCGAAGCGCCAATCACCGCGCCTTGCGAAAACAAGAGAAACGTAAGCCCAGCGCCGATGCCGCACACAAAATAATAACGCAGAAATTTAGACGAGCCCCATACCATTTCTAATTCTTTTCCAAACATCCACACGGCGAGCATATTGAACAAAATGTGCCAGAAATCATTGTGCAGGTACATGTACGTCGCGAGTTGCCACACTTCCCCATCCCAGATGCGGTTCGACAACGCCAAATGTTCAGCGATGAAATATCCCAGATCCGAACGTCCGGCTAGCTGTTGAACAACAAAGACGAGGGCATTGATCAAGATCATTAACTTGACCATCGGGTAATCGCCGCCGAGAATATTGCGTGTCGTCTGATATCGGGAATAGTACCGCATGTAGAGCCTTATCTCGTTAGAATTTTTTCATAAACAGGAGCCGGGGTAAAACTGAGGATAAAGATAATAATTGAAATGACGCCGATCAATTTACGTTTCATATCCAATGGCTCGTTTTCATTCATCACCGGCGGGTGTTTGATTTTAATGAGAACAAGAATCAGAATAGCCCACGCGATCCAACTGGTGATGTCGAGCCCGAATCCAAGAATAAGAATGATGGCGAATACTACGTAACCGAGGTACTTTTGGTTACGTCCAAAAAGTGCGTACGTAATATGTCCGCCGTCGAGTTGCCCGATCGGCAGCAGATTAAGCGCTGTTACCAATAGTCCGAACCAACCGGCAAAAATAAACGGATAATGAATAATATCATACATGGCCGGCATATTGACGCCAGCTAAACTGCCGAACAACGAAAATAAAACCGAACTGCCGAAAAAAAGCGTCGGATTGCCGTCATATAAACTATTCACATCGTAAAACTGGTAGGCATAAGATTTTTCAGGAATCGTGAGAAAACCGTACAACAAAACGGCAACGCACACAATAAAGCCTGCGATCGGTCCGGCAGCGCCCACATCCATTAATTGCGTTCTGGTTTTAATCGGCGATTTGATTTTTATAAACGCTCCGAACGTTCCCGGAATCAATGTCGTTCCGCCAAAGCCGGCAAATAGTCCCGGGGGAATTAAAATTCCAGGCAAAAAATACGGGAGCGTCACTTCTAATTTATGATATTTGGCTGCAAAATAATGCCCGAATTCATGCGCCATTAGAATGCCAAGCAGCGATAACGAAAATTGAAATCCCGTGGTCAAATTCCACTGATCGGCAATCGCTTTATTCAATATCGTCGCCGCGCCGGTAATAAATACAACGAGAAACGTGATGATAAACAAAGCGAGATTAAATCCCGGATGCGACATCCATTTGAATCGGCGCGTGAACGGCTTCGGATCGAATAACTTTCGCCCGCCGCCGTATCCATTACCGGAACGTTCGACTTTTAGAATGATGGTATCTTTGGAAACGCCCGCTTCGATATTGGTAGTAATATTGGAAATCGTCGCGCTCATGCCCAGCGGCGAAAGACGCGATTGGATTTCATTCATCAATCCCTGATGAAGATGATCCGTCGAAAATTTGACGAATACGGCATCACTGTCATACACAACATAATCGAGTTGCACCAAATCCTTCAGAAGAAATTCTATTTGCTGTTCTATCATTTACATCCAGCGTTTTTTTGCGTAAGTTAACTTCGGTCTATTCAACACGACACGATGAAAAAAATTTCACATATTTTTATTTTAGCGGGAGAGCCTTCCGGCGAACGTTACGGAGCCGCACTGGCAAAAAATTTAGCGAAAGCGGTTCCCGAAATCCGTCTGTCCGGTTTAGGCGGCGAACGCATGCATGAAGCCGGCGTTTCTCTGATCGCTCATATCCGATCCTTGTCATTCATGGGTTTCACCGGAATCATCAAACACCTGCCGCTTATTTATGCTATCCGGCAATCTGTTTTAAAGAACATCATGAAAACTAAACCCGATGCCATCGTACTGATCGATTTTCCGGATTTTAATCTTGGCATCGCTAAAGCCGTTCACCGGTGGAAACGCCACTATTGTCCATCGTTAAAATTTTTTTATTTTATTCCGCCGCAAGTCTGGATCTGGAGACAATCACGCATTCATACCATCAAAAAGTATTGCGACGCCGTGTTTCCGATTTTTCAGTTCGAGCACGAATTGTATCGCAAGTTTGAAATACCGAGTTATTTTTTCGGTCATCCGATTTCAGATTTTCTTCCGCAACAATATGATCAAAAACGGGCTGAAAAGCAAGAGAACCGCACAGTGGTTTCTTTATTTCCCGGAAGCAGAAAACAAGAAATCATAAAAATTCTTCCGGTCATGCTGAAAAGTGTACGGAAATTCAACACCACTCACCCGCTTTCAGTTCGGATCAATGTTGCAGAAGATATAGACGGACAATTGGTTGAAAAAATAATTCGCGGCTACGAATTAGAAATAACCTTGTCCCGGAACACGCACCAACTCATCGCCGAGGCCGATCTGGTGTTATCGAAATCCGGAACGATCAATCTGGAAATCGCTTATTTTGCTAAACCGGCAATTATTATTTATAAAACTTCGTGGTTAAATTATTGGATCGCTAAATGGTTTATACGCCCGAAATTCATTTCGCTGATCAATATTCTAAGCGGATCGGAAGTAGTGAGAGAATTTATTCAAGGAAATGCAACGACTGACAATATTGTCATGGAAATGAGCCGTATTTTATCCGATGCTAATTATCGAGCAAATATGATCTCACGAATTGGCGCTCTCAAAAAAACAATTTTCGATCAGCGCCAACCGGTTTTACAAAACATTGCCGCTACAATCATTCATCACATGCAATAAAATGATGCATCGTAATTCAAGAAATACGTCACGGACTTTGTTTGCAATTACTTCCTGACCAATTTAAATGCATGATTCCAAATATTGTTCTTAAAGCCGTAAGCAATCCACAGCATCGCAAAATATTCCAAAATCCGCGACTGTTCGATTCCTCCGAGATCGTGCGTCGTCCACTGAAACGCCGTCAATAAATCCGTCACGCTTTTTTTGGCCGCGGCGTCATTGCCTGCGATAAACATATCAAGCTGTTCGTTTCCAAATTTTCCGTCGATCATAAACGCAGCCGTAATGATATTGAAGGCCTTGACAACTTTTGCATCCGGCAGCCAGCTTTGAATTTTTTCGCCACCCGATGTCGTGTGCCCCAGCGCCATTTTCGGCGGCATCCCTTGCGAAAAATCTAACGGATTGGTCACGTCAATAACGATTTTGTTCTTGAAATTTTTGCTTTCGGCAAGCTTGATCGCGTTCTCCGTACCTTCCCATGACGTGCAGATAAAAATCATTTCTCCGAATGCAGCCGCTTCTGCAAAGGTTCCGCCTTTCCCACCGGAAGCCATCACCCATTTTTGTAATTCTTCCTTTTGCGGGTTGCGCGAGCCGATCATAACATCATGATTTAATTTCTTGAGCCCTGTGCCAAGAGTTTGACCGACCGTGCCTGTACCGATAATACCGATTTTCATACGCATTTCCTTTTTTGTTTAATCATTGATTATTCGATTTGAATGGAATAATATAGGCGTTACCTTTACTTTTAACAAGAGCTGTCAGAAAGTATAGTAAGTATACAATTACAATATTTTCTGCATTTTCAATCAATTACCATATGAAAAAAAACTATGATGTACCAAAATCAAGAGCTGCATTTTGAATTAAATGGCAAAAAATTCCATTGTGCATTGGATGTAGCCATGTTCTTCCTCGGAGGAAAATGGAAAACAGTTATTCTCTGGTATCTCAAAAACGGTACGGTACGCTTCAGTGAGCTTAAACGTAAAATACCTAAGATTACCGAAAAAATGTTATCATTGCAGTTACGACAAATGGAAAAAGACGGGTTCGTAGCAAGAAAAATATATCCGGAAGTTCCTCCTAGGGTTGAATACACGCTGAGCCAGGAAGGAGTAAAATTACTGCCGATTATTGAGGAACTTGCGCGTTGGGGGCGTTACAAGGCTGAAAAAAATGCCCGCATAGTTGACTCGCGCACGGGTAAAACAGTCAGGATCAGTTTTTCAAAGACTCGCGGTTAATGACAAAAACGCGGAATCCAGCGATTGACGCGATTGCAATATATTTCATATTCATTGCCAAATTGTTTCCTAAGCGCAGGCTCTTCGTAAATACGCACAAAAAGATGGGCAAACAAAATCCACGGTAATCCGAAAATCAATATCGCAACGGATTTCAGAATTAATCCGAAACCGAATAGTGCGAAAAAACCGCCTATGTACATCGGATTTCTTACATAACGATATGGTCCCTCCGCAACGAATTTTTTCGGCGCATCAAATGGCGCCGGTGTTCCCTCACCGATCACGACAAACGAAGCCACACAGGTTAAACCCAATGCGGCGCCGAATGAAAAAATTATCCAACCGGCCATGACAATTTCCGATGGAAAACTGAATAAAAAAAATTCGCTATACTGGCGATGAACGATCAGAGCGAGCCAAGCCCATGCTCCCACGAAAGCGCTCATAAAAATAAACGCTCGTATCGCTGTGAAAATTCTCATGATTCATTTTTTCATCGAATATGGACGAAAGCTTCTTGAATATAGGCATTGCAGGGTGAAAAGAAAATCGATAAGTTAACGCTAAGTTAGTCCACCCTCGTTCATCCAAGCTTTAATTTCGTTCACTCAAAATAAGGAGAATTTTTATGATGTTCATCTTTTCCATTATCTTGCTCTTGATCGCTCTCGCCATGTGGCGAAATGCTTCCGCGCATAAACACGAAAATCCTATGAGCTCCAATGTTGCACGCATCAGTCCGCTCGCGGTAGTTGTGTTTGGATTTTTTGCGCTATTGCAATGTTTTACTCAAATACCGGCAGGTCACGTCGGCGTCATCGATTTTTTCGGAATTGTATCCGATCGCACATTGCCGTCGGGCATCAATATGGTCAATCCTCTCGCGCGGATTATCAAGTATTCGACTCAGACCAAAGAACACAAAGAAACGATGCAGGTACTTTCAACCGAAGGCCTTACCATCGGTTTGGAAGTCAGCGCATTGTATCGCCTCAATCCCGATTCAGCTGCTCGCGTGTATCAGACGATTGCCGGCGGAGATTATGAAAACATTATCCTGATTCCGCAATTTCGTTCCGTTTGTCGCGCTGTTACTGCAAGTTTTCAAGCCAGTGCGCTGTATTCAAGCCAGCGGGAAAAGTTGGGAGCAACCATTCAGGAGGAAGTCGGAAAGGCCATTGCGCCGCGCGGTGTATGGATTGAAGGCACTCCGATCCGGAATGTTGCCCTTCCGACGCAATTGACCGAGGCGA
>JABWBZ010000312.1 GCA_013359335.1 bacterium | reverse complement strand
TGCCTCTCAAAATTGACGCGACATGGCTTGCAAAACGTCCCAACGTCTTATCCGAGGCGTCAACGATATACCATTTTCTTTGAATAGTATCCGCTTTCGGCATTTTGGTTTTAAATGAAACTTTCACAACTTAACTCCTTAATAAAAAACGCGCTTATTTTTATATAAATTTATTTTTTTAAAAATCTTTTAGATTTGGTCGCATCGGAATGCGTAAGTCACTTAAAATCAATTGCTATCACGTTCATCTAACCGCAAGGTTAGAGTATTGATATTAAGGGCAGGCAATATAATAAAGCGACTTTCACAATGCAAGGTTTTTTTACATTTAGGAAAATTAATTTGTAATACCAAAATAGAAATGTCAGTAACTTTTAGATTCTTAGTTTTCCAAATCACAAGGAGGGCTGACAAAATGAAAGGATTGCTGAGCATGAATTTAAAAGAACAGAGGCGAGCCGATTTCTTGCAGTTTGTGGGAAAAAGAACAAATACGCGTCAACGAGTTAACTACATACTGGGTTGAGTAAACGTCAGGTGTATCGCGTGATAGCCTGATAACAAGATTGGAGATAGAATATTTATTACACAAAGCGGATCATCCATGGAGAAAATATCGAACAAGCAAAATACGCATGGTCATTTGTAATAATAGCTGATCGATACATGTAATGGTTGCGCGTAACAATTAATTGAGCCAAAGTATCCAAAGCCGTTTTCAATATTTGAAGTTTTTTCGCATTCAATTCCATTATCGGCATTACAATAGGCACCATCTAATATCGCTTGATCAAACGCATAGATGAGCAAATTTACATTATAATGCGTTGTTTCAGGTTGCTTGTAAATATAGCGATTGCCGATGTATTCATAATATAATGGGGTAATTTGCCACGGAATACTGTTATCACTTACACTCGACTTAGAAAACAAAGTGCCGACAGCAGTGCTTAAATAGGGATTTACCTCTTCGTAGAAATATTTCAAACCTGCAAAAAATGTCCAAAACGGTTGCTTTGTCGTATCCGCAATTAAAAATGAATAAGCAGCGGCGCCATTCAACCATTTAAAATCGATTGAAGGCGTTTCGATATTCAGTGACTTATAATAGTCATTTGACACCGTTGTATCAATCTGAAATCGAACGTCCAATGAATCAAATTCGATGGGTTCCACGAGTATGGGTTCCACAGGTATGAGCGTTTCTCCTGAAAGTGTTTTCCCTGAAGGAATTTTTACAGTGAGATAGTACCGTTGCCCAGGAACTACATGTAACTCCAGATCTTTGTCAACATAATGGCCTGAATCCATTTCAGTAAAAACAACGCGCTGATCTTTGCTCTCAACGATGACTTCAGCGCCTTTTACTCGCGCGTCAAATTGATCGGGATTGATTGGATCGTTGGTTATTGCCACGGCACGTGTCACGAATATTTCTTGCCGGTTTATATTTGGGTTTAAAACACCATATACACCGTACAATTCGTCCTGATCCTCCGGCATCGGCGCATTACCGCAGGAGTACAAAAAAACGCATGAAAAAATAAAACGCCAATTCATTTGCATAGTATTTCCTCTTGATTAAAATTCAAAATACGCTCCAAACGACGGGATAATCGGCATTCCATAGCCTTTCAATACTGGATAATATTCAAGCTCATACGTTCCATCGGATGAGTAATGCCCTTTTTCAACGGTAGATTGCCCGTAAAACAATGGATTGTTCCTGTAATAAACGTTCAAAATATTAATGTATGGTTTTAACGTCCAGTTATCGTACTTGATGGTTTTTACAAAACTAATATCTAGACGGTGGTATACAGGATACCTAAGATTGTAGTTCACATGATATGGATCAAGCGTCCCGCTGTTGGCTGCTACGAATTGGAATTCTCCGCTGGTAGGATCAAATTTATAACTTCCCTTGACAAAATGTTTTGCCCGAAAAGCTTTTCCGCTGTTTAATGTCCACCTAAAGTCAAACGACCAGCTTTTCGGAAGTTGCCAATTACCTATAAAAGAAAGTGAATGTCTGTGATCGAAATTGGTATAATAGGTTTTATTATCGAAACGGCGTTTGGTAAAGGCCAGTGTATAATTGATTTCGTAGCTAAATCTTTGGCCGATTCGATGCCAGCCAAGCTCCATCCCGTAGGCTTCACCACTTCCTGACTGAAAGATCGGCGTGGTATAATTACTTCGGCGATTTTTGTTCAAATGAGAAAATGATTTATAATACACTTCAGCAATCATCTTTGATTTTGAATTTGGAAAATATTCACCGCCGAGAATATAGTGTAAGGCACGCTGCAAAGGCATCCCAACCGTTGAGAAAGGAATTTCAAGCATCCCGATATATCCTTGTTCACGCGAATTAAAAAGCGATTGATAATAAATTCCGGCCGCTGCTTTGACGGCAAAATTTTCAAGATGATCGTAACGGATAGCCATGCGGGGGCTAACAACAAATTTTGAATTCTGAAATTTCTCGAAACGCAGTCCTGGTTTAATAGTCCATTTATGGCTAAAAGTCCAAATATCTTCCATATAAATCGCAAAATTGTTAATCAATCTATCATACTTGAAGCTGTCCGGCGCAGCATCAAAAAAAACGACAACCTCACTGCCATTTCCAAACTCTTTGCGAAAATTATTCCAGTAATAATTAAGCATGATACGATTGTATTCCGCCCCAAAGAGAAATTTATGTCGATTAAAAGCAAACCATTCAGTATCCCATCGAATAGTTTTATCAAGGATTCGATTTTTGACGGTAATGCCCGCATCATCGGGAACAGTATTTAAACTATCAACTAATTGGCGAATCGAATCGCTAGCGAGTTTGTTATACTTATAGTAAGTATTTGCGCCCATATCATTGCCGGATTCAGATTGAAAAATTGTCAAGCGCGAAACGAAATCTGTTTGGTTATTGAATTCCCATGAAAAATTTAAAGCTTTATTGCCCGAAATAAACCGGTCGTCATTGATCTGAGCGTAGTTCAGATCGATTTCGCTCGAACTCACTCCATCGTGTGTATAAAATTTATTCCAATTATATCTTTTTATGCTAAAATCATCTTTGGATGAAAAAAAACTCGCGGTAAATTGATGAGAGTGATTCGGTTTGAATGAGGTTTTTATAAACCAATCATTAAAATTATACGGAATACTTTCTGAAGCGAGTCCGATGGTTTTTGCCAGTTTGGAAGCTTGATCCAAATAAGTTCGCCTGCCGGAAGCCATATAATACCATTGGTCATTTAATTGGCCATCGATAGTTACTTTAGATGAAAGCAAACTAACTGCTCCCGCGCCTGAAAATTTATCTTTAGCCCAAGATTGAGTTCGCACATCGATGACCGAACTCATACGGTTCCCATACTGCGACGAAAACCCTCCAGTTGAAACATTAACCACATCAATCATGTCGGTATTAAATATCCCAGCAATACCAAGAATATGATAAGGTTGATAAATAACCGCTCGATCTAAGGTAATTAAATTTTGATCAGGCGTTCCTCCGCGAATATAAAGTTCATTCGACATGTCATTGGTCGTCGTAAAGCCCGGTAAAACTTGTAAGGCGCGAAATAAATCAGGTTCTAATACGCTTGGAGTCGTGGTGATTTTCTTCTTTTCAATGATCATTACTCCTGGCTGAATTCTCAGTTTTGGATCTTTCTCTCCGGTGATGACAATGTTCTCGCCTTCGAATACTTTTGGCGTCAAACGAATCGTATCCAAATCCAACGACGATTGAAATAGCGACACTGACCGCAATTCATATTCATAACCAACTACCGTGACCCTGAGATAATATTGGCCGTACGGAATATGAGTGATTTTGAATTCTCCAGAAGAATTGGAATACGTTCCCCAACCTGTACTGTCGATCAATAAATTCGCATACGCCAACGGCTCGGAAGTTTTTCCGTCTACGACTATACCATTGATAGAACCGACCTCCGAGTCGCGTCCTTTTTTGGCATCACGGAACAGATAAACATGTTTGCCCTCTATGGTAAAATTGATTTCAGTCTTTAACAGAATTTCGTGTAGGGCTTTGGGTAAGTTGTCAGTCCGGACGTGCGCGGTAATCCGATATTCATCAAGCGACTGGTCTACGAAAGAAAAACTAACGTGAAATTTTGATTCTAAATCTTTTACTACTTCATTGAGTGGAACTTGATCATATGTTAAAACCGATTCCTGCGCATAAAGCTTCATAACAAATAATAGGGCAAATAGAAAATAAAATCGACTGACCATAAACTCCTTTCCTTAAATAATGAATGAGAACACGAACCGAATCAATGCGCTAACATTCAAAACATCACCATCCTTCAAATCATTGGAGAAATTGTAAATCTTTACCATTCAGCGTACTTTGAATGCGTGGTTACAGTAATATCTTTGCTGAAACGATTAATGGAACCAAAACAACCTAACCCTCCAACAACATTTGAAGTGCGTTCTAGATTGTGTTGATGACTATTAAAATACATTGTGCTGGCCTCATCGTATGCAATAATCTGTATTCGTGCTTGCTTTGTTTCTGAAACACCAATTGCTAGGGGGATTGCGTACCATGCCCAATTTTCACCCCTTATCGCGTTATTGCCAAATATTTGTAACTTATCTTCGAGAACGGATCCGTGCGGAATTTGAACGTAAGGATAATTATACGTCGTTGAATCAGGATAATAAACGGTTGAACTTAGATCATAGATACCAAAGTTATACGAAGCACCATGCGTAGCTTCCCATTTAAATTGTATGGGAGAATTTGTTATGTATTGATAAGCAAATGAAATGCCATTGACATAATCCGTATCAACTTCCAGAAATACGACAATGTTATCGATATCTATAGGAGAGATTAAATGAGGCGCTTTTGGCACAATTGTTTCAGCCGAAACTTGTTCCCCTTCTACATCGACCATTAAGTCATATTTTTGCCCATCGCTAATTTCAAGTTCTGAATTCACGTCCTCATAAAGGCCCGGACGTCTTTCTGTCAAAATAACTTTTTTTGAATTCGATTCGATAATCACATTCGCTCCTGATACCCTGGTTTTCAATGAGTCAAGGATATAGACACCATCTAAATCATCAATATTGATAGCCCGATTGACAAATACTTGCGTTTTATATTTCACGTCCAAAATACATTGCACTGAAATCAGGTTATCTTTTTTTAGAAATGATGGTGCATCCGAACATGATGCGATTAAAAATAAAACTAAACTGATACAACTCAATTTTCTCATAAATACTCCAATTAAAATTCGAAGTGGGCGCCAAATGAAGGAACAATCGGAATACCAAAACTCCGGCGTTTTGCGAGACTAGTATAAAGTGGGTAACCCTCAGGCGTATAGGATGTCTTAACGGTTTCTTTTGTATCATAATACAAAGGATTATTCCTATAGTAGCTGTTGATCAAATTAATGAATGGTTTGATTACCCATTTTCTATAAACAATGGTTTTAACAAAGCTAATGTCCAGTCGGTGATACATCGGCATGCGTCCGTAAATATTGGTGTGATCGATTTCTGTTCCTTCAGCATAACCTACATAATCACTTGGTGTCACATGATCATTGACAAAGTAACCATTCAAATATATTTGTTCCGTCGCAAATCGCGCAGGCCTGTATGCTCTTCCGCTGTTAAAAGTCCACCGAAAATCCAGAGACCAATTTTTGGGCAATTTGTAACTACCTAAAAATGATAAAGTATGGCGTTGATCGTATGGCGTAAAATATTCCACACCGCCAAATTTTCTTTTCGTCCAAGAGAGCGAATAATCCAGTTCATAACTTAACCGATCACCGATTTTTTTCCAAATCAACTCTATGCCATATGCATGGCCTTTGCCCAAAATAAAAACAGGACTATTCACGGTTGATCGGCGGTTTTTAGAGATGTGATTAAGCATTTTATAATAGATTTCTGTTGATAGACGAGTACGGTTATTTGGATAATATTCACCGCCAAGAATATAGTGAACCGATTTTTGTAATTTTCCGCCACTCGTAGAAAAAGGAATCTCTAATAACCCGATATATCCTTTTTCGCGAGAACTAAATAACGATTGATAATAAATGCCTGATGCGGCTTTCAATGCAATTTGTTCATTATATTCATAACGCATGGCAAGACGCGGACTGATAGCCGTTTTAGGCGTAGAACGATCAAATGCTTCAAATCTCACACCTGGTTTTATCAGTAGCCTGTTGCCGAAACTCCAAATGTCTTCCAAATAAAAACTATAATTATTCAAAAGCCGATGATAAT
>JABWBZ010000311.1 GCA_013359335.1 bacterium | reverse complement strand
TGAAATCACTTTGGCCATCAGTGCTCCCCTCACTACTCCCTCCATTTTAAGTCCATAAATTACTTTTTCGACAATTTCTCGGATGACAATACTGTCATAATCTGCAAAAATAGCGGCCTTATGAACAAATTTGTCCTTTCAGCCAGTTGTATAGTCACTTACTTCCCTTTATCTTTTCTTCATCATTTTCCATTGTGACTCACAATAAATACACCGGTGTACTGCAGAGTTACACTCGGTTGACGATTAAACTTCGAATAAAGCATATGTACATATCTTTGAGAAATTTACTTGTTAATCGCTTACACAAAGGCACAATAGTCTGGAAATTGATCGAAAGCATCCAAGGTATATTTTTTGTTATAAATTACTACGTATATTATCGAATCGGAAAAAATGCGAGCAGCATTCGTGAATTGAATATAGAATTGGTCAGCTATTGCAACTTGCGATGCGTTATGTGTTCGCTGGATCATGAAAAACCAAAACAAAGGATGGCACCAGAAACACTCAATAAAATTCTCTCAAACATTCATACCGATCGACGATTTAAATCACTCGAAGTCATCAATCTGCACAATGCCGGCGAAGCACTTTTGCATCCAGAGATAATCAGCATGCTGGAAATCATTTCAAAGTACAAAAAAAATGCGGTACAAAATCAAAAACCTTTCCCTAAAGTATTTCTGCTTACCAATGGAATCCCATTGTCCAAGGAAAAAGCTGCGTCGATTCTGGAATTAAACGTAATCGATAAAATGCGTTTCAGTATGGATGGGGGCACTCCCGCCAAATTCGAAGCGATGCGTACTCGCGCAAAATGGGAGGTCTTCAGCAATAATATTAAAACTTTTATTTCTTTGAATAACCAAAGTAACGGGCGACGCATCCGGACGGAAATCATTTCAGTCATCGAACCTGACCGTTCACTTCATACACATTGGATGGATGAAGATTTTAAAAAAATCTTGTCTTCGGTGGATGAATATGAATTGAGACATCCGCACGACTGGGCGGGAGAAGTTGATATCAAACTCAATCGAAAAAAAGACAAACCTCATAAGATCGGCTGCGGTCTTTTGATGCATCAGTTGGTCGTTCTGCCTAACGGAGACGTCACTGTTTGCTGTGCCGATTTAAATTCGCGTGGTGTTGTTGGCAATATTCTTGAAAAAGATCTGTTTAGCATTTATCGCTCTAAAAAGCGATTAGAATGGATCAAATCTCATCTAAAAAAGAAAAAAAATACTATCGATTTGTGCAAAGATTGTGAAACACATTGATCATTAGGCCATCATTTCTAAATAAATTTTAACCACAAAAATCTGAACCCGATATTTTCATGCAACAAGTTCAAGCCATCCCAACTATCAACCGTAATAGTCATGACATTCACAAAAGTGATTTATACCTGAAAAATTATGGATTGTATTTTAATCATTTAAAATATACACCTATTAATCTGTTGGAATTAGGCATTTTCACTGGAGGCTCGCTGAAAGTTTGGAGAGATTATTTCGAATACGGAAAAATTGTAGGAGTCGACATCTTTAAAGTGAATGTACCGGATTCATCAGGAAGAATAAGAACCTATCAAGGTTTACAACAAGACAAGGCATTATTGGCTAAAATCGCTGCAGAAAATGCCCCCGAAGGATTTGACATAATTATTGATGATGCTTCGCACATAGGTGAATTAACAAAAAAAAGTTTCTGGTACTTATTCAACCATCATCTAAAACCTGGCGGAATTTATGTTATAGAGGATTGGCGAACCGGCTATTACAAAAAATTCATTGATGGAAGGAAATTCAAGCAGGTTGGCCAAGGAAACTCGCCACGCACGATCCTGCAATCCGCTCTTGATCGTTATCTGAACAATATCCAGGACAAACCTCTACTCACAAAAATTGTCTATAAAATCCGTAAACTCACTACGAAAAAAAAATTCTCCAGCCATAACTATGGAATGGTAGGTTTTGTCAAACAACTTGTCGATGAACTTGGAATGGATATCATCACTGGCCCTGAAGGAGGCGGCACAGCCCAACATAATCAAAACTGCAAATTTCTATCAATGAACATCTACCCGGGTCAAGTCTTTATTTTTAAAAATTACACGAGTGAATTAAGCGGGGAATACATCAACTCATAATGCAATTACTTTCAGTGCACTACGGGCAAATACATCAACTAATCGAATCCCAATCAAATAGTTTTTAGAGATATTAACATTTATTGAATTCGATGAAAGTCGTAAGGTTCGTTTCTTTTTTGTTCTAAATTCACACCAGTCGCTTTTAAAACCCTTTGCCTGAATATATTTAAAATCTATAGCCCAATAATCGATCCAGTCTTGCCATCTCTCCATATCACCTTTTCTGTGATCGAAATTATGAAATGCAGTTATTGTTATTGAAAACTTATTTCTATGACGATGAATTTCATAACCAAACGTAAACAATGCGTTTTCAGTACTTTCAACAACTTGTAGAATCGACATTTGCAAATTATTCAATTCATGTAGTCGCTTGAAAGCCGTGTGCACGGCTAATGCGCTGCGATCACACCCGATCCATTGACGGCCGAGTTGTTGCGCGGCAGCCAAAGTCGAGCCCGAGCCGCAGAAAAAATCAGCTATCAAATCATTTTTATCGGTCGTCAGCTCGATCAGTAACTTTAAAAGTCCTTCGGGTTTTTGGGTGGGATAGTCAAGACGCTCTTTTGAAAGATTGAGCACGGGACGCGTATTGTATTTTTCAATTTTGTTACCCCGAACAATATTGATTTCTCCTTCCAGCACGTCGCGTAATAAAGTATCTACATAAATTCGGCCATCTTGATCAATTTTGGATCCCATAAAAGCTTTTTGCAGATATTGGCGCTCTTTCAAAGGTCGAATTTTAAACTTTTTCGATTTGCGAAATAATAAAATGGAATCGTGTTTTCTCGGAAGCGATTCGGTTTTTGAAACGCCGCCGGAGCGGTACGACCAGATGATTTCATTGACAAAATTTTCGCTCCCGAAAATTTCATCCAGGATCAACCGTATCTTCGAATTAAGTCTCCAGTCGCAATGAAACAATAGGCAGCCGTCATCGGCCAATAGCCGGTGCATGAGTTTTAATCTAGTATAAATCATTGAGAGATAACTTTCACGCCGGCCATTCCATTTGTCCCGATAAGCCAATTCCTTAATCGTCTTTTTTTTCTCGCCAATTTGTACTCTCATGTAAAAATCATTGCCCACTTCAAACGGCGGATCGATGTAAATCATCTTAATGCCGCCTGCTTTTTCAATAATTTTATGCGTGGGCCCGAATGACAATGTTGACAATACTTGTACATTATCACCGTGGATCAACCATTGAATGTTGTTTCGTAATTGGCCGACGATTTCAACAGTCTGAAAGTCATGAACTTTAGAATAAATTTCTTCACTACGATCAGGCCAGAGTAATTGGACGAAAGATTTTTCTTTTTTTTGCACGGGTCCCAAAAATTTTATTTTTCTAAAAATAAAAATCCTTCAGAATATTTCCAATAAGATATTCCGAAGGATTTTTTGAAATAACTTAGCTATTACATGAATTTTAGGATTCTGTTGCCGTACCGGTTTCGGCGCCTTTAGTAAATATCTTTTTGATCCATTCACCGATCCGCGCCGTTTTTTCTTCAAGCCATGAATACGTCGTCGGTACAATAACCAACGTTAAAAACGTTGAAACCATGAGGCCGAAAACAATCGCTACGCCTAACGAGCGCCAAAAATCACTGCTCTCCGCGCCGATGATAAAATGGAATTCTCTC
>JABWBZ010000034.1 GCA_013359335.1 bacterium | reverse complement strand
AAACGTGCGATGTACCGGCGCATTCAAACGGCAAAACGAATTTTAGATCTTGCATGCGGTACCGGTATCGTCACGACGGGATTGGCGAAACGTTTTCCAGAAGCTGAAATTGTCGGCGTCGATATCACGGACGATTACCTCGACGTCTATCGTGAGAGAATTAAGAAACATGGGATTAATGCTCAATTTATTTTATCGAATGCCGAGACGGTGAAACTTACCGGACAATTCGATACCGTCGTGTCATCGTATATTCCCAAATACGTCGATCCGGATAAATTATTGGCGAACATCGCACCGTATGTAATCCCGGGTGGCGTTATCGTGCTTCACGATTTTACTTTGCCGACGAATTTTTTCGCGCGCCGAGTTTGGGACGCATATAATCGAATGATGAATTTCATCGGCATTCGTTTATTCCCTGAATGGCGCGAAGTTTTTGATTCGGGCCTGACGACTTTGATCCGGGAAACGCGATGGTTTATCGATTTTCCCGCGGCTCTCCGGCGTCATGGTTTTACCGATATTTACAGTCAATATCTGAGTTTTAGGAGTTCCGGTATTATTTGGGCTACGAAATTATAAAACGCCGAAAACATGTAAGTTTTTAACATTTAATCTGATTGGGGTTTCCGCCTCCGTCCTCATTTTTTCCTTGTATTACCCCGCCTTTTCCATTACTATTGCGCCGAATTTCAAAAATGTCATCGAAACAAAGAATTTGAGAGATAAAACGTTGAAGATACGTTTATTGAAATTTTTTCTATGGATATGGTTTATTCCGATTGCCCGTTTATCGGCACAGGAAAAGGGTCTTCCTGGAGTACAAAATTTTAAAGCGATTGAATACAACGGCCATATCCAAAATTGGATGATCGTAGAGGACCGGCGCGGTTTGATCTATGTGGCCAATGGTTTCGGCATATTGGAATATGACGGCCGCTCGTGGCGCACGATCAAAACAACCGGGATAACGCCGATCCGTTCGCTGGCCATGGATTCCGCAGGAACGGTCTGGGTCGGCGGAAAAGGCGACGTGGGATATCTCGCGCCCGACTCCGTCGGAGCCATGACATATTTTTCCATCGGAAAAACTATTCCCGATTCGTTGCCGTTTACGGATGTTTGGAAAACCTTTACCGTGAAAGGCGGCGTTTATTTCCAGACTTTTGAACATCTTTTTTTCTGGAATGGACAAACTATCAAGGCGTGGAAGCCGCAAACTCAATTTCACAATTCTTTTTGCATCGGCGATAAACTGTACATCAGGCAAAAAGATCTTGGAATATATGTTCTTGAAAATGATTCGTTGACGTTACTTCCGAATGGAGAATTATTTGCCGATAAACGTGTTTTTGCCGTCCTGCCGTATGACGGCCAGCGCCTGATCATCGGAATTCGTGATGAAGGATTGATGGTATACGATCGAGGCTTGGTGACGCCGTTTGCGCCGGAGGCGTCGCGATGGATTGGAGAAAATCAATTGTATTACGGAATGGTTCTTCCCGGGCGGGGTTTTGTTTTTGCCACGCTGCGCGGCGGCATCATTTTCGTTAATCAGGACGGACAAATTGAAAGTATCATCGATGAAAAATCCGGGTTGCAAACCAATAACGTCAAACATCTGTTGCTCGACCGCGACGGATCGATTTGGCTGGCTTTGGGCAACGGTGTGGCCAAAGTCGATTGGTTTTCTCCGCTCAGATTCATCGATGATCGGGCCGGACTCAACGTCAATATCGAAACGATCACGCATTATAATGGGAAACTCTATATCGGAGCCAGCTTGGGTGTTTATTATTTGGAGCCGGTGCGTTCTGTAAATCGTTTTCGAATTCATGCAATTCCCGATATAAAAACACAATGTTTTGCATTGCTTGGTTATGGACGCGAATTATTAGCCGGAACCGGCATGGGAATATATTCGATCCAGGGAAGCCATTCTAAATTAATTGTACCGGCGGTGGTGATAGAACTGGTTCGTTCGCAAAAAGATTCCAATCGCATTTGGGTTGGACGCATGGACGGGCTTTCGTCAATCTATTTTCGAAACGGACAATGGATCGACGAAGGAAAAATCGGCGGTATCACCGAGGAAATTCAAACGATCGCCGAAACTGCGGACGGCGCCCTTTGGCTGGGAACTAAAATTCAAGGCGCGCTTTCGGTGCAATGGGATGGAACGAAACCGACGATTCGAAAATACGGGAAGGAAAACGGGCTGGCGGAGGGTTACGCATTTTGTTATCGATATAATGATGAAATTCTTTTTACCACGTCGACCGGCTTTTTTACCTTTGATCGCCTTTCGCAAAAATTTATCCCCGATCAGCGATTCAGCGAAGTGTTCAAAACCGATCGTGAAGACGTGTACCGATTGGCCGTTCAGAAGGACGGAACGATTTGGGCTGGAGCTGAATTTCAAAAATCTTTTGCCGCCCTGATTGTAGATGATGGGAAATTTCTTCCGGATCCCCGTCGAAGCCTACGGTTGGATAAATTATCTCTATTTAAGTTCTATGCCGACGAAAATCACTTTTTATGGTTGTGCGGCGCCAATGGCGTCGTACAGTTTAATCCGGATCGCCGGCGTTTTCCTGATGCGCGTTCCGTCCTAATCCGCCGAGTTTCAGTCGGACAAGACTCGACGATCTTTGCCGGATCAGGGGCATCATCGAATACGCTGCACTATGAAAACGGTGGCATCCGTTTTGAATTCGTTTATCCACACTACAGCCAATTTGCCAAAATCGAATACAGTACGTTCCTCGAAGGGTTTGACCGCGGTTGGAGTAATTGGAACGTTGAAAGCAAAAAAGATTATACCAATTTACCCGAAGGGCATTATCAATTTCATGTGAAAGCGCGCAGCGATATTTTGGGCGAAACGGGCGCGAGCGTTTATACCTTTTCTATAATGCCGCCGTGGTACCGTACGTGGTGGGGATATTCTTTACAAGCGCTTGTCATTATTACGCTGATTTATTTTTTCATTCGCTGGCGTTCGGAGCAACTTGAATATGACAAAAAGCGGCTGGAAAAAATCGTCCATGAACGAGCCGGGGAAATGGTACGTCAAAAACAAGAACTCGAAGCGAAAACAACCGAACTGGCATCAAAAAATGCAGAATTGGAAAAGCTCAATCAAATTGTCAAATCGATCAATTCCGAACTCAACATCATTGATTTGCTGAAAGCTATTCTGGAAGCAACTAAAGTGATCAAAGGCGTAGAAAAAGCCACCGCCATCTTATTTGACCATCATACTCAGACATTTAAACTTAAAGCCAGCACAGAAACCAATCTTGATCTTGAAAAAGATATAGAACTAACGATCGATGAAGTCGAGAACCGTTACATTGAAAATACGCAGCAAGCCGGCGATGAAATTTTTATCGTCAAAAATATTCAAGGACGGAAAGCCGAAGAAAAATTTGCGCATTTGCCGAAGCCCCAAGCGCTGATGGTCATGCGCATTACCATGAAAGACAAGGTTGAAGGGCTGCTCATTTTTGATAATTTTACAGACCCAGATGGATTTTTTCCGTTGAATAACGATCTGCTCGGCAATTTGAAAGAGCACATTATTTCTGCTTTTAATAAAATCCGGATGCTGGAAGAATTGAAAAATTTAAATGAAAAGAAAAATGAGCTGATCGGTATTGCAGCGCATGATTTGCGCAGTCCGTTGACAACGGTGATTGGCTATTCAGAAATGACGATTGAGAACCTGAACGACGGTTTAAACGATTGCGAGGCCATCAAAAAAGATTTGGGGATTATTACCAAAGTGGCGAAAGACATGTCGCGAATGGTCAATAAATTACTCGACGTGTCGGCGATTGAATCTGAAAAAGTCAGATTGGATCTTTGGAAGGAAGATCTGACGCAGGTTTTGGAAGAATGTGAAAAACTGCATCGCCACGCCGCTTTGCAAAAAAATATACGCCTGCACGTCGATCAAATGCCGGATTTACCGCCGGTACTCATCGACCGTTCCCGTATATCGGAAGTGGTGGATAATCTTATCAGCAACGCCATTAAGTACACGCACCCGGGCGGACTCGTCCGTGTATTTTGTGAAAAGGCAAAACGCGAAGTCATTACCCATGTTCAGGATACCGGGCAAGGGTTGGATGAAAATGATCTGAAAGAAGTTTTCAAAAGCTATAAAAAGCTCAGCGCCAGGCCGACCGGCAAAGAAAGCAGTACCGGACTCGGATTGGCCATTGTTAAGAAAATCGTCGAACTCCACGGCGGACGCGTTTGGGTGAAAAGCGAAAAGGGGAAAGGCGCCACGTTCAGTTTTTCACTTCCGGTTGATCGCGCTTAGAAAAATTCCGTTGTGAACATTCTCAACAAGTGTGAATTCATTTCACTAACTCAGTAGTCTAAATTCATTTACTCTCATTAATTCCCGGTGGCATTGTTTTTGACGTGTTCAAATCACGCATCAAAGATGGAGGATTTGAACCATGAATATTAAATTCAACCTGATGTGGCCTTTTGCATTTGTAATGATGTGGCTATCGATAAGCTGTGCTGCTCCTTTACCTGTTTTCGTACTTAATCCCGTTGATGAAAATGTTCCGTGGACGATGGGCAAGCGCTTTATAAAACTGTCAAATGATCGGATTGAAATGCGATTGGCTTTTGATCGTACTCTTTATGATCAACTGGTTTTTGACGCTCAATTCATCAATCGTTCCTCAGATACAATCATGATTTCCCCTGAGAAATTCTACTACTGTAATTTAGTTATCCACAAAGGCGAAGAAAAATTTGCTCCCGGAAAAATATACGCCATTGATCCCGAAGCACAAATCATTTTTGCCGATGTGCAATCGGCAAAAGAACAGGCTGACTATGCAAATAGCCAAACTCTCCAATTAATTGATGCGGTTGTCGATCTAACCGGAGATATTGTAACGGCGGGCCAAAGAAAAACGAAAGAAGAAATCCGGGAAGAAAGAGAGGAAGACCTCGAGAGGCAATTAGATGACGTTGCCACGGAACAGGAACACGAAACAGCCACCTATAATATAAATTCACTTCGGAATCGATGGGCCAACACTGCCGTGCGAAAAACTTCGCTTCCTCCAAACCACACAATCAGCGGCAAAATTTATTTTCCCGCTGTCAAAGAAAGCAACAAGCTAATTTCGGCTAATAAAGTTAAATTCTATTTTCCACTTCAGGATTCAGCTATAGTAGTAACTTATAAAAGACACATTTATTAAATGGCAGCTAATTTTTTTGTGTCGGCACTTTCCCAAATACTTTTGACCAGTCAATTTTCGCCGTCATTTGCATCAAAACAAACAACGTCACGATGGCGCCAATCGTAATAGTCAGTCCGGTGTAGCCTTCGAAGAAAAACGAATATGAAAACAAGACTAGATAAATTATCTGAGTCGGCACAATGACTTTTAAAGTAAAGCCCGTATTCATGACTAACCGCATGTAAGTGAAAACCAACGCTACCGATGTTGCCGACGCTATGATAAACGACCAGCCCAATTCAAGATGATCAACGAGATAAGCAAAGAGCAGATGGAATGCAAAAAAAGCGGCTGCAAGGAAAAAGTAATTCATCGGATGAATGGAATTACCCTGGATAGCTCCGACGATGATCAAAATGGTGAAAAAGAATAGCAGCGATACCGGAGCGAAGAAACTGATCCGTTCCGCCACCGGTCCAGGATTGAGTTTCTTCGGCATGTCGACGCCGATTTTGATATTGGAAATGACGTCGGAATATTTCCACATGAGATTCCATCCGTCGGGCGTTTCCGTTTTTTCGCTCGGCGATGTGCAAAATTCTGGAATATCGAATTCTTTAAAATGGGTCGTCACGTTGAGCGCGAAATTTTTGACGCGTCTGGTTCCGTCGCCGAAGCTGAATTGCCACAGGCCAGTACCTTGCGAACGGTAACCGATGACAAATTCCTTTTCTTCATTCGGCTTGAAGGGTGTTTTGGCCGTCAAAAATTGTGACAGGGTTTGTCCGTAGGCGTTTTGAGTCGTTTCCGTATTTTGCAATCCTTCGTCCATCAGGCTTTGGCCATTCGCGGTCAATAAAAAATCGTCGTACAGAGAATTTTGCGATGGAAAATCGAACTGAACGAAAATGTCTTTATCGAGCGGCGTGGAATTGGCAACCCGAAAAGAGCCTTTAAATTTTATTTCGTACACGCTATACCATAATAAACCTTTTTGCCGGTAATCGACTTTGATGTCGGCGACAATGTCGCTTTGAGTTACTTCGAGTTTTCGTTTTTCTTTGCGCGCAGTTATTTTTTGCTGGCGCACGACTTGCCCGCTGGCTGAAGTGGATGTTTCCATGGTAGTATCGAAAACCGATTCATACCAATAAAATTCGGGCGCCAGTTGAGTGTGCGCGCCGCCCCAGTTATTCTCAACCCGTTGTCCGAGTTGAATTGTTTTTTCACTGGTGCGCATGTTAATGCTGCCTCCCAATATGAACCATGCAATCATGGTGAAGAAAAAAATTCCGATAATGGCAATAAGTCGAAGCGGTGTCATGACGGTTACTCCGTTGGTGATTTTCTATAATTACGATATTGGTTAACGATGTAAAAAAATAAAATGCCGGACAGATTCATGGATAAATCGAGCAGGCTGAATGTCCGGTTGGGTGATAACGTTTGGCAGCTTTCATCCATGATGGATAAGAAAGCAATAACTAACGGGCCAAGCGCGATTGAAAAATTTTTGACCGTCAACGAATGTTCGTTAACGGCTTTGTGAGCTAAGAAACCAAGCCAGCCTATCAGAAGAAAATGAGCCATCGTATCATAATATGGAATGACTGATAATTCGGCCGGCAAACCGTTCCGGTAGGCATTGACGGCAATGACTACGCAAAAAAACAGATACAAGATGAAATACCAAGTCCAACGTTTGTTGAATGAGATTTCCATTCGTAAACCTTCAAAAAATAAAACTATTTATTCTTCCAGAATTAGCTTGATTACTTCAAAATATTTCGCCAGCGCGTCCCGGCCTTTCTTAGTAATTTTTAACGTCGTCAAAGGCCTTTTGCCTGCAAAAGATTTATGAACCGTCAGATATTTGTTTTTTTCCAGCAAGGCGATGTGAGAACTAAGGTTGCCGTCGGTAACTTGCAGTTGTTCTTTCAGTTCAACAAATTCCGCTGAATCATGCGCGGCAAGCAAACTCATGATCCCAAGCCGGATTTTTTGATGAATCACTTCATCGATTTGATGAAAAGCGTTAATCATGATGGTTGTGGTGATTTTGCGAACGCGTGTAGCGGAAATAAACCACAAGGCCGAACAGTAAGTGTCCGAGACCGAAACTAATCAAAAGCATTAGAAAATTGACAAAAGGATTAAAGGCGGCGATGGTTCCTGTAATAAGAAATAACCATGCGAGATATTTTAATTCATGGAGAGAATACAGACTGCCGACGTAAATTCCTGCGCCGTAGCTTAACATCCATCCGGCCGGTATAAAAAAGAAAAAGGCGTGGTGCACACAGGCCAATGTCCAGACGGCTCCGAGAAAAAAAAGAACCATAAAGTTTTTGACACCATGCTTGACAGGAGTTGACCATAGCTTTTCGTGGAATGCCCGTGCACGGCGCTTGGCAAATCCTACTGCCAATAACATCGAAACCATAAAACTTACCGACCAAATCACGATCAATTCGTGAAGGTAATGCTGGTAAGCCATAGAATTATCCAGTAACCACTGTGAATAAATAGCGGCGGCGGTTCCGCAAATTCCCGGTCCGATGGCCGACCAGGGCGAGATATTCGTATATTGGGTGGATCGTTCCAGAAGTTTTTGAATGTAAGCAAGTTGAGCGCGCGCATCTTCAGGATTCATAAAGGATTCTCCTTATTACAAATAACTTTGTAATACAAAGTTATTTGTAATATAAATGCGACACGGTGCGATGTCAAGTGGAAAATAAAAAATGAGGGTTAGTCGCCGAAAGCAATGCCGAGATCGCGTGCGGTCAAAATCGTATCGCAATCCAACGGAACGGATTTCATACGTTTTGTCGCTTCTTCAAGGGGAACGTAACGCACATTGGGCGGATCGAGAGCGACCATGACGTTGCTGCGGCCTTCTTCGAGCGCGCGCACGGCGGCCGCGCCGAACCGAAGCGCCAACAACCTGTCGGAAGTCGTCGGGGTACCGCCTCGTAATAAATGTCCCAGCACGACGGCGCGCGTTTCTTTGCCGGTCGCTTCTTCCAACTCTTTGGCTACACGATCGCCGGCGCCTCCCAACCGTTCAAGACGGCCGGTCGGATGATCGATCACTGAAATGTCGCCGCCTGAAGGTTTCGCTCCTTCGGCTACAATCACGATAAAGTATTTTTTCCCGTAACGCTGTTTTGCTTTGATCATCGAAGCGATTTTTTCAATGTCGTAAGGAATTTCTGGAATCAAAATCACATCGGCGCTTCCCGATACGCCAGCATTGAGGGCGATCCAGCCGGCATAACGTCCCATGACTTCCACGACCATGATCCGGCGATGCGATTGGGCGGTCGAATGCAGCCGGTCGATACATTCGGTGGCAAACGACACGGCGGAATCAAAACCAAATGTGACAACTGTTTTTTCAAGATCGTTGTCGATCGTTTTCGGGACGCCGACCACGCGCATTCCTTTATGCGCCAGCACGTTGGCGATTTCAAGCGAACCGTCGCCGCCGATCGCAATCAGTGCATCCAAATTATTTTCGTGAAATCCGGAAACGATTTCATTCGTGCGATCGATTTCATGAGTTTTGCCGTCTTTTTCCGTGACTGGATAACGCAACGGATTGCCGCGATTGGTCGTTCCCAAAATCGTTCCGCCAAGATGCGTGATACTTTTGACGGATTCGCGCGTGAGATGAACCAGCCCGCCTTCCGGATATTGTTCCGGTAAAAAAAGGCCGTTGTAGCCGTCACGGATTCCGTAACATTCCCATCCCCGGTTGAGCGCAGCATACACGGCCGCGCGGATAACGGCATTGAGGCCCGGCGCGTCTCCGCCTCCCGTATTAATTGCAATGCGCCGGATAATATCTTTTTTCGACATGATCGTCAAGCCTCCGTAGCATAAAGTCACGGAAAGTTACTACAATTCATGTAAAAATCAAAACGCAGGAACTAAAAATTACACGTTGAATCTTAACGCGCGTGAGAGTAATTTGTTTTGAAATCAAAAAAGGAGAAAATTTTTTGACGCAGGAAATTGAAATTTATATCCAGGCTCGTTATCCGTTGATTTACTTGATTTCGTGGGAAGAAGAACGCGTTTTAAAAATGCTTGATAAGATAGCCGTCGACCTGAGGAAAATGTTGTTCGTCTGGACGCAAACGCAAGGTCTGTACAATTACGTGTTGCCGGATCAATTGGACGAAGCGAAAACCGATCCGGAAGTGGCGCTCAATCATATCGCCGCGAGCAATGACAATGCGATGTTCGTCTTGTTTGACTTTCACGCGTTCATTGAAAACATTCACGTACGCCGGCAATTGCGCGATTTGTCCAAATCGCTTCGCAAAAGTAATAAAACGGTGATCATTGTTGCGCCCGCGATGACGATACCGATGGAATTATCCAAAGACGTTGCCGTGATCGATTTTAATTTGCCGGAAATCGCCGAGCTGTCGCTGACGTTTGATAACGCGATCAAGGTTTTGAACAAACGACGCGATGTTACGATTAAATTGACGCCGCAAATTACCGAAAAACTTCTGAAAGCGGCGCAGGGACTCACATTAGTAGAATTCGAAAATGTGTTGGCCAAGTCGGTTGTACACCGAAAAGCGATAGACGAACTTACGATTCTCGAAGTTCTTGAAGAAAAGAAACAAATGATTCGCAAATCCGGAACGTTGGAATATTTCTCTCCGGACGAAAATTTCGATCAGGTCGGCGGATTGGAAAATTTAAAAACATGGCTGACCAAACGCGCTGAAGCTTTCACGGATCGCGCGGCCGCCTTCGGTCTGCCTACACCTAAAGGGTTATTGCTGGTTGGAACGCAAGGGTGCGGCAAAAGCCTGACCGCCAAGGCTGTCGCATCGCAGTGGAATTTGCCGCTGTTGAAACTCGACGTCGGCAGCGTATTCAGCGGTATCGTCGGTTCGTCGGAAGCGAATATCCGGCAAGCCATTAAAATAGCCGAATCGATCAGCCCATGCATTTTATGGATTGATGAAATTGAAAAAGGTTTTTCAGGAATGGGTAGTTCCAATTTCAGCGATGCCGGAACGGCCGCGCGTGTTTTTGGAACATTTACGACGTGGCTTCAGGAAAAGAAAAAACCGGTTTTTGTCATTGCGACCTCGAATGATATCAGTGTGCTGCCGCCCGAAATGTTGCGTAAAGGACGTTTTGATGAAATCTTTTTTGTCGATTTGCCCGAGCAGATCGAACGGGAAGCGATTTTCAAAATACACTTAGGCAAAAGAAACCGCCAATCGGATCAATTTGACACGGCGGCTCTGGCGCGGCTGTCGGACGGTTTCAGCGGCGCTGAAATCGAACAAGCCATCATTGAAGGTTTGTACGATGCGTTTGAAGAAAATCGGGAAATGATTACGGAAGATATTTTAAATAACTTGCGTTCCACCGTTCCGCTCTCACGCGTCATGGCGGAACAAATTTCGTCGCTGCGAGCATGGGCTGAAAAACGCGCCCGCAAAGCTTCACGGCCCCGCACGTTGCCTGCCGTCGATTTGAATCGATTCAGCGATAATTAGTAGACATTGAAAGCTACGCTCGTTCTGAAGTCATAGATATAGTGAGTTATTCTATGAATAAATATTTCACTCCTATCAACTTAAACTTTGCATTTTTGGGATGCTTATTGTTTTCTTCGTGTGATAGCGACAAACCGCCTTTCCCTCTTGGGTTTGGTGAAGAAAGAGTGTATAGCAACCATGTCGAAATTGACGTTGGCTTTGAAAATGAAGGAGCCGTATTGGCAGGCACATTATTTTTGCCTAATACGCCTGGGCCTCATCCGGTTATGGTTCATCACTTTGGTTCGGATCGATGGAAACGCCTCGCGTACTCCGATGCAATACAGGCAAATCTTGATGAAGGGTTAGCGCTGTTTTTTTATGACAAACGCGGCGTGGGCGATTCTCAAGGAGACTGTTGTGCGTGGAAAGACCCCGATTATTTTTATCTTTTAGCGGGAGATATGGCTTCTGCCGTTCGTTTGTTGCGTACTCATCACAAAGTTGATTCAAATAGAATCGGATTATATGGATTTAGCCAAGGAGGATGGATTGTACCCATTGCTGCGGCCGACACGACTCTGCATATAGCCTGGACCGTCATTGGTTCCGGACCAACTGTCTCTCTTGGTGAAGAGATTTTGTATAGTGAGCTTAGCGGCGATGATGAGTGTAAAAATAGTTCCATGAGCGACTCTGCTATATACGCCGTCATGGATAAAAACGGCCCATCAGGGTTTAATCCCAGAGTTAGTTTAGAAAGAATGAAAAATCCGGGGATATGGGTTTACGGCGGTTTAGATCGTAGTATCCCGGTTAGCCGGTCAATAGAAATACTGAATGACATTAAGTCAAGTCAATTACACGATTTCACTATAATCCTTAGACCAACATGGAATCATTGCTGGGTAGTCAACGGAGCGCCATGCGACTGTGAGGGAATTCGCGGGGATCAGTACTTTATTTTTCAATGGATTAAAGATCACGCTGGGCTTCAGTAGGACACGTTTTTGAGGTGGAATAACTATGCTCAATGTACAGACAGAAATTATTATTAATCGATCAATCGAAGACGTCGCGGCTTACGCGGCCGATCCAGACCATACGCCGGAATGGTATGTGAATATTAAATCGGTTGAATGGAAAACCCCTAAACCTTTAGTGATAGGTTCGCAAGTCAATTTCACCTCCTATTTTCTAGGGCGTAAACTCGTCTACACTTACGAATTCGTAGAATTCGTCCCGAATCAAAAGCTTGTAATGAGAACTGCCGAAGGTCCTTTTCCGATGGAAACAACCTATACTTGGATTGCTCTAGATACCGCAAGAACAAAAATGATATTGCAAAATAAAGGAACGCCGGGCGGATTTTCAAAGCTATTTGCGCCATTCATGGGAATATTGGTGAGGAGAGCCAACAACAATGATCTAAAAAGGCTCAAAAAAAATTTAGAAACGAAATAAATAAAAAAAATAGGGCCATTTGATCCGAGAAAAAATCGTCAAATCGGTTTTGAATAAACACAAGCGGCGAGATGCTTGGTTTCTCGACGATTATTCGGTTAACCCTTACGAGGGATGCGGTTTTAATTGTGTGTACTGCTATATTCGCGGCAGCAAGTACGGTGAGAATTTATCTGAAAAACTAACCGTTAAAAGTAACGCATTTGAGATTCTCGATCGGCAGCTTTTCAATCGCGCTAAAAAAGGGCAATACGGAATCATTGCTCTGGCCTCAGCGACCGATCCGTACATGCCCATTGAACTAAAATACGAGCGCACAAAAGGATTTCTGGAAATTATCCTTCGCCATCGATTTCCTGTTTTAGTATTGACCAAATCCGATTTAATTATCCGTGATATTTCATTGCTCAAAGCGATTGATGAACGCGCGATTTTGCCGACAGATTTGAAAAACACGCTTCATCGTGGCGTGATGATTTCATTTTCATTGTCGACGGCTGATGAAAAAATTGCTGCCGTTTTTGAACCGGGTGCACCGGCGCCAATAAAGCGTCTCGAAGCATTGCAAGTTGTCAAAACGGAAGGATTTCTGTCCGGAATCAACTTGATGCCCGTCCTTCCATTCATTTCCGATACCGATGAACAGCTTGAAGACACTATTCGTATGGCTAAATCGTATGGGGCCGATTATATCATTGCGGGCGGTTTGACGCTTTTTGGAAACGGTCCAACAGACAGCAAAACGCTGTACTTTAAATTGATTCAAAAATATTTTCCGGAGCAAGCGGAGCGATGCCGTCAGTTGTTTGATTCATCGTTTTCTTTACCTGCAGCGTATCAAAAACAATTGGAACAACGCGTGAAGGTTTTTTCAAAAAAACATGGTATTCGGAATAGTATTATCGGGAAGGCGGAAATTTAATAGCGGCTTTTGTATCCTCTGAGACGATAACCTCTTTTCACCAAATCGCCGAGTTCATTACTCAAAACATCAAGCGTCGATTCTTTTTCGTAACACACAAGCACGGCGCCGTTCGGAGCATTTTCCAAAACCGAGTAAAGCGATTGTTTGACGGCGCGCGCATCCGGGGCGTCCTCGAGATAAAAAACGATCGGCGATTCGGGAACGCGCGTGATCACTTGTTTGCCGGATTTGACGGCTTCATGCTCGATGATTTTTGAAAATCCCTGTCCTTGCGGTACGACTAAAGTTATATTTTCAGGCAGTTCTATAAATTTTTTAGTCAATTCGTCGTATTTTAATCCGAAGCCGCTGACAATAATCGAAAATTCTTTTCCGTGTGGCTGCACGCGTTTGTTAATGATAAAATCAATACGCTGGTAGATCACATTATCGCGGCCGATGTCCATGTGCACGTCGCCGGACTTCATCTGCTCACGAACATTCAGAATTTCCCACTGGTGCGCCATCAATACGTTTTTAAGATCGATGTTGAATAATGTGAATGCAAAATTTTTTGGAATCTGTACGGTTTTGCTGACATAATTTAGATTTTCAAATTGTACGGGTTCGTCGGATATCCATCCGGATTTTAATCCATATTCTTTATACAGAAGCGAATCGATGAAAGGATTCATAGGCAGATAAGTTTGCAAAAGTTCCTCATCGACGCCAATGCTCATGCGGCGTGGATTGGGTTCATCCGAGCCGGAATCCCATTGCATCGACAACGGCAATGAATCCAACCGGAAATGATACAGCGCCAGGTGGGCAATGACTAAAAGCAATGCCAGCGACGACAGTAATTTTGCCGTAAGAATTTTTTGCAGAAAAGACAATGTCATGCTAAGACGTGCGTTCGTGCGATGTCATTTCAAAAATATATTGTAAAAGCGTTTGATAGGCTGGCGTAAAAGTAACTTTTCGACGAGCCATTACCGTGCGTGCAACGTCGATGGCTTTGTCCATACGATACTCCGCCGTGTTGGCGCCATCCGCCCATGAGAATGACGGAATATATTTCGACGGAAAACCGCCGCCGAAAATATTGGATGAGATTCCAACGACCGTACCGGTATTGAACATGGTGTTGATGCCGCTTTTGGAATGATCGCCCATGATGAGCCCCACAAATAACAAACCGGAGTCGTACGTTTCACCATTGATTGTAACCTTAACACTGCTGTAATTGTTTTTCAGATCGCTCGTATTAGTGTCGGCGCCAAGATTGCACCATTCGGCGATGTACGAATGCCCGAGAAATCCGTCGTGCTGTTTATTGCTATAGCCGTGTATGATCGATGCTTCCACTTCTCCGCCGGCTTTGCATGTAGGCCCGATCGAAGTTCCTTCGTAAATTTTTGCGCCGGCTTTGATAATCGAATGGTCACCGACGTAACAAGGCCCTTCGATTACTGCGTTCGGCATGATCGTGACGCCGTTACCGATTATAATCGGTCCGTGTTCCGCATCCAGCACGGCACCGGGCTTTATTTTCGAATCGGCGCCGATAGAGATGTTTTCCGGTTGAATCAAATGTACGCCATCGTAAAGTCGGCCATGGATTTTTTTTGATGTAAATTCAAAATCATCTTTGAGCGCTTCTGCATTGAGTTTGATCAGATCCCAGGGATACCGAATGCACCTGACGTCGATTTCTTTTTTTGAAGTAGTGAGTTTATTCCAGAAAGCAATTGTTTTATTATTATACGTAAATGTGCAATCGGTATTCTGCAAAACAGTATTTACAAGTGCCTGATCGCACAAGACGGATCCATTGATGAATAAACAATCGTCGTTAATCATTTGATTGACGCGAATGGCGGCTGAATTTTCAGTGAGCAGCGGTGCGAGATAATCACGGCATTGGTAGAGAATATCTGAATTTGGAAAAAAACGCCGAATACGTTCAGCCAACGTTACTGCTCCACAACGCAATTCGAACACCGGCCTTAAGTACGTCAACGGAAATAACGTAAAAAACTGATCGTCTTCGAAGATACAAATATTTTTAGGCGTTTTAACGGTCATTGTAACTTTCGGATGGATGATTGGACAAAAAAACATCGTCCATCATCCATCGACAATTGATTAAGCAAATCCGAGTTTTTTAGCGCTTTCGCCGTCACGCAGAAATTTAATAGGATCGTTGGTACCGATATTTTCTTTAGTCAAAAACGGTTCGCCGTATTTTTTGGCAATCAGCGATCCGAAATGTTGTGCGCGCACTTGAATGGCTTCACGAAATTCCGGCGTACTGATATTGGTTTGAGATTCGTTGCTTTTATAATTGGGATCGTAAAATTGCGATGCGAATGCGGACATCGCCTGCATTTTAATTTCGAAAGTATCTGAAATATCGACGATAAATGACGGCGCGAATCCAAACCAGGCGGCGTAATAAATCACTCGGGAAGGGCGAAAATGTTTTTGAGTTAAGCCGTGATCTTCGGTGACAATTTTTTCCAGGCCGGAATAAAACGCCGATTCACGGATCAATTGGCTTGAGTGCATGTGATCGGGATGGCGATCATCCCAGTATTGTGTGAAAACAAAATCGGGCGTGTATCGCCGGATGACTTGAATGACTTTTAACTGATTTTCGCGATTATTTTCGATGTTGGTGTCGGGGACATTGAGATTGACCCGGGCGACCGCTCCCAATATTTTGGCCGCTTCCTGCGCTTCTTTGTCGCGAATTTCAGCGCTGCCGCGCGTCCCGGCTTCGCCGCGTGTGATATCGCAAATGCCGATTTTATATCCCATTTTACACAATTTTGCTACCGTTCCGCCTGCCGATAATTCCACGTCATCAGGATGAGCCCCGAAAAACAGTGCATCAAGTTTCATTGATCTCTCTTCAAAATGTTGAAAGTAAATTTAGATTAATTAAGCGATTGAAAATATAATACAAAATGCGGCATGAAAATGCAAGGTCGGCGGGAAAAATAAAAAACGGTTAACAGGCATGAGGTTCCTATTAACCGTTCTTGCTTAGATACACACAACACACAAGGGGTAATTTTGTAGGCTGTAAAAGAACATTTTTGGAATGGCTACATAATAACAAATCAAATGCCAAGAATGGGGTATGTCAGTATGAATTCTAAATCAATAAAAATTAAGAATAAGAAAAAATTAAGCCCAAAATCATTTGAAAAACTGTTAATTCAAATTGACAACGTGTAAAATTTTTAAAACAAAATAAAAAGCAGCCAACGGTTGGCCGTTGACTGCTTACCCTGTCTTTTTCAGTCAGGCAGACTGAAGAGAGACTATTTTCATTTACCAAAATTTACTTTTTCATTTTGGTGTGTTTGCGAAGGAATGTCGGAATATTCATATCATCCAGGCTGTCCGTTCCAGTCTGTTTCAAACTCTCGTTGGTCGATTCGGGCGCCGGTAATTCGCTGGTTTCTTCCGGTTCCTTTTCAATGCGTTGAATAGCCGGCGTTTCCAATTTTTTATAACGGTTTTGTTTGGCCTCGTTTTCGTAATGATCGTAGGGGCTATTGAATGTCCGTTTTGAAAGCGACATCGTTTGCAGCGGAATTTCAGCGGCTTCTTTTTTTACTTCGGTCTTTTTGGGCTTTGAATAGCGGTGCCGATTTAATCCTGCCGCAATGACCGTTACGTGCACTTTGTCTTTGAGCGATTCATCCACGGCGTATCCCCAGATCACGTCCGCATCGTCGCCGGCAACAGAGGTGATGAGGTTGGAAATTTTTTCCACTTCTTCGAGCGTGAAATCAGGGGGACATGTAAGATTGAGCAGAATTCCCGAAGCGCCTTCGATGCTTGTTTCCTCGAGCAACGGGCTTTTGATGGCTTGGTTGACGGCTTCTTCACAGCGTTTGTCACCCGAGCCGATACCCATGCCCATAATCGCATCGCCGGCGCCGCTCATGACCTTTTTGACGTCAGCGAAGTCGACGTTCACGTAACCGGTGTTGGAAATCAGATCGGAAATACCTTTGGTTGCGCGATACAATACGTCGTCGGCCGTTTTGAAGGCTAACATGAACGGTGTGTTCTTCGCCATCACGGTCAGAAGTTTTTCATTGGGAATGACGATGAGCGTGTCGACGCGTTCGCGCAATTCTTCAATACCGCGCAAAGCTTGGTTCATCCGCTTCGGCTGTTCGAAATTGAAAGGTTTCGTCACGATTCCGATCGTCAATGCGCCGAGGCTTTTGGCCACGTCGGCAATAATCGGCGCAGCACCGGTACCGGTTCCGCCGCCCATGCCGCAGGTGATAAATGCGAGATCGGTGCCTTCCAATACGTTTTTGATTTGATCGATGTCTTCTTCGGCAGCGCGTTTCCCGATTTCCGGATTGGCGCCGGCGCCCAGGCCGCGCGTCAGGCTGCGCCCAATCTGAATTTTGTGATTGGCTTTATTCGTTTCGAGCGCCTGCACGTCGGTGTTGATCGCGATGAACTCCACGCCGTTCAGGCTGGCTTCAATCATACCGTTGATAGCATTGCAGCCGCCGCCGCCGATGCCCACAATACGCATCTTCGCGCCGTATTCTCTTGCTTCGTCATACGTTATCATAAATCCTCCCGTAATTGGGGTTTGAGTCGAAAATTATCAATTAAAAATTGTCCATTAAAAAAATTCGTCCATCCACCGCGTCATGCGATTCATGATTTTGGAGTACAATTGGCCGTCGCCGTTATGGTGGCCGGTGTGATGATCATCGCCATTGGCCGAAGGCATGTGCTCGTCATGCATTTCATTTTCCTGATGTTCATTAGTTTCTTCGAAATCTTCTTGAGCTTGAAATTTATCTTTTTGAACTCCGTAATGAATGAGCCCGACACCCGTGGCATAAATCGGGCTGCTGGCAACGTCCATGAGTCCGCCGAAACCGCGTGGATAACCGATGCGGACGGGGATTTGGAAAACTTGCGTGGCAAGTTCGACTGTGCCATCGAGCATCGATCCGCCGCCCGTGAGCACAACGCCGGCATTCATGACATTCAAAAGCTTTTTCTGTTTGATCCGGTACAAAACGAGATTGAAAATCTCTTCCATCCGGGCTTCAATAATCTTAGCGAGATCTTTCCGCAAAACTTCGCGGGACGGGCGTCCGCCAACGGAAGGAATTTCAACAATCTCTTCCGGCTCGACTAATGAAGTCATGGCGCTGCCGTTTTGTTTTTTTAATTCTTCTGCGCGATCGTAAGCGCATTTCATACAAATAGAAATGTCGCTGGTAACTTGTTGGCCCGCGAGCCCGAGCATATCGGTGTACCGGATACTGCCGTCGAAAAATACAGCGATATCAGTTGTTCCGCCGCCGATATCGATCATCGCAACTCCAACTTTTTTCTCTGACTCGTTAAGTACAGCGTAAGATGACGCAAGCGGCTCGAGTACAATATCATCAATATCAACGCCGCAACTTTGCACGCAGTTTGAAAGGTCATCAATCTGTGAAACAAGTCCGGTTAAAATATTAACTTTAGCTTCCATTCTTAACCCGAACATACCTATTGGCAGATCGAATATCCCGTCTTTGCTATCGATTATGAATTCCTGTGGAATTACGTCAATTATCTTTTCATCCTTGCTCAGTTTCAGGCTCTTTGCGCTTTCATAAAGTCTTTCAATATCGTCTTCTGTTATAATTCTATCAGGATGTGAAATCGCCACAATACCTTCTGACTGGATACAGCGTATATGCGGACCCGCGATACCAACTGTGACCGATTTAATATCATACCCTGAGCGCTCTTCGGCTTCTTTTACAGATGCTTTGATGGATTCCAGGGTTTTACCTGGATTTACAACCATTCCGCGGGATAAGCCTGTTGAAGGAGCCT
>JABWBZ010000033.1 GCA_013359335.1 bacterium | reverse complement strand
GGCGAGAGCGGCACCGGCAAAGAACTCGTGGCGAAAGCGATTCACATGAACAGCAAGCGGAAATATTTTCCGATCGTGACGGTGAATTGCGGGGCGCTGGCGGAATCGCTGCTTGAGAGCGAACTTTTCGGCCATGAGAAGGGCGCGTTTACCGGCGCCCATTATCGCCGCAAAGGCAAATTCGAATTGGCCGACGGCGGTACGATTTTCCTGGACGAGATCGGTTCCGTGAGCATGAAAATGCAGGTGGAACTTCTGCGCGTGATCGAGTCGAAACAGTTTATGCGCGTCGGCGGAACGGAGACGATTCACAGCGATTTTCGCACGATCGCGGCGACGAATGAATCGCTCGAAGACATGGTGAAAGCCGGACGATTTCGCGAAGATTTGTATTATCGCTTAAATGTTTTTTCCATCGTCATTCCGCCGCTGAGAGAACGCCGCGAAGACATTTCCGTGCTCGCGCATTATTTTCTCAATAAATTCAATTCAGCGATGAATAAAACGGTGAGCGGCGTTTCGCCGGAGGCGATGGAATTTCTCACGACCTACGACTGGCCTGGTAATGTGCGCGAACTCGAAAACGCCATCGAACGCGCGTTGGTGGTGGGCAAATCGAATACGATCCGCGTCGAAGATTTGCCGTTTCACGTGCCGGCCGGCGAACCTGCGCTCGACAGCGCCGATCAAAGCCTTGCGGCGATGGAGAAAAAACACATTATTCGCGTTTTGGAGAGCCATCGCTGGAATATTTCCCGCAGCGCCGAAGCGCTCCACATCGATCGCGTCACGTTGTACAATAAAATCGAGAAATACGGACTAAAGAAATTGAAAATTGAAAATTGAAAATTTGATACAGTTTGCATTTTCAATTCTCAATTTTCAATTGAAACGTATGACAATCCATCTTTGTCCAATAAAATTTTCCAATGCTGCGTTATTAGAACGAGTTACGGAAGCTTTGTTGCATCGCTATTCGGTTGTGCCGCTGGAATTGGGAATCGAACTCGATTCCGTTTTCTCCAAAGAGCGGGGGCAATATTATTCCACGCAGATCATCGCGGATGCGGTCGAACATGCGAATCCACTCGATGGGAAATTGCTCATTCTCGTCGAAGTGGATTTATTCATACCCGTTTTCACGTTCATTTTCGGAGAGGCTCAATTGCGCGGGCCGGTTGCGCTTGTGTCGGTGTGCCGGCTGCATGAGGAATTTTACACGGGCCGGACGAATGATAATTTACTTTTTGAACGAACGATGAAAGAAATCCTGCACGAACTCGGGCATACCTTCGGTCTTGTTCATTGCAAAAGCTGGGATTGCGTCATGCATGCATCCGCAAGCGTGGAAGAAATCGATATCAAAGGCGGGGGATTTTGTGAGGAGTGTGAGAAGAGGACGCTTCATTAGAAATAAAGACGATTCTTAATTTCGCGTATGAAGCCGTAAAAATATGCATTTTACGCTGATAATCTTATCATCACGAGAGATTGAATTTTACAAATAAGGAAGTAGCGCGTACGGGAATCGAACCCGTATTACAGCCTTGAGAGGGCTACGTCCTAACCGTTAGACGAACGCGCCAAAAATTAGTCGAATATATATAACCGATTTTCAATTGTCAATCGGCAATTGGTCTATAATACCGAACCTTCTTCGCCCAATAAAATTTCCCGCATGACCGGTATCGGAGGTGCGCCGTAAGAAAGCAATTGATCGTGGAAGGATTGGAGATTAAAATTCTGTCCCATCGTCGTACGATAATCGTCGCGCAATTTTAACATCATCAGTTTTCCAAGCGTGTAGTTGCCATAACCGGGATCGAACGTGCCGCGCACGGCTTCTTTCCGTGCAGGCCCTTCTTCCATATAAGCGTGACGCATAAAATAAAATGTTGCGTCGTCGACGGACATGTCCATCGTATGCATTTTGACGGCAATGATCAGCCGAACGATGCGAATCAGCGATTCTTTCAGATAAGCAAAATAATATCTCGGATCGTGCGCCCAATATCCGGCTTCGACCATCAACTGTTCGCTGTAATGCGCCCACCCTTCGATGAACGTGTATGTCGTAAAAATTTTGGCAATAGCTGATGGGCATTCGTTTTTGATTTTGAGAAAATGAACGTAATGTCCCGGGTACGCTTCATGGACGGAAATGTCGCGCAATGTGTAGTGATCAAAAAATTGATACCATTGGTTTTTTTGTTCGTCCGTCCAATGATCTTCCGCGGGCGTTACGTAATAAAACGCCGTGTCAAGGTAATCGAAAGCGCCCGGCGTATCGATCATGGCAAATGCCCACCGGAGAAACTTTGGCGTGAGTTCCACCCGCAGATCGAGCGATTCCGGCACGGTGACAAGGTGTTTTGATTTTACAAATGCGAGCATTTCTTCCAGCATACTTGCCGTATCACCAACCAAAGTTTTTTCAGCGGCATGATGCGTTTTGAGTTCGCGCTCGATCTCGATAATGGATTTGTCAGGAGCGATGGCGCGGGCGGTGTCAAGTAATTCAGCTTTTGTTCGGTACAACTCTTCCCATGCCCGTTCAAGTAATGAAGAAATCGGCAAGCTTAAACCTTCGCAGGATTTCAACATTTTAGTAAAAACGTTTTGCCCGATGGCAAAACCTTCGTGTGAGTCTGGCAGAATTTTGTTGAGAAATTTTAAATAATCGTCGACGGCCTGAATCGCTTTTTTATTCGATTTTTCGAATGCCGCGATTAGTTTTTTGTCATCCGTGCGTCTGACAACCGGTGGCAGATCGGTGCGGAGGAATTTAATGGTTCCATCCAGCATTTCCATCGCTGTTTCGACGGCATAAACCGGCAAACGTTTATTCAAATTCCGCTTGGCCGCCGCGACAATGGATGGAAAAGATTTTTGAGTGTTTATCAGGCTGTTTAGACGCTCGGAAAGCGGGGCATAATTGCGTTTGATATAACCGCTCACGTCGAGCGATGCGATATACATCATCGGATTAGCCCGGTATTCGCCGAGCGTTTCGAGTTTCCATAACAAACTTTCAGCGCCGGTTCGAATAATTTTATAATCGAAATAATTTTCACGGGAGAGGCGTGTGGCGGGGATTTTGGAGAGAGACTTTAAAAATTGCTTATGAAAAGTAATTTCACGCCGTATCGTGCGGATATCGTACGCGGTCGAGCGGCCGTCATACGTCTCGTGAAGTCCGAGGGAGACCGCCCATTCGGGATGGAAATCAAAAAGCTGTTGAATGTATTTTTGAGACAGGCCGGAAAAACGGGCGTCGAGCATAGGTTACCGTTTGGCGATTAAAATCGTATAAGGCGATTCATTTTGCGAGTAATCTTTTCCGGAATACGATCCGAGAAAGCCCCACTTACTGAAAGCGGTTTCTTTGACAAAAAATTCGATCTCGTTGGGCACAAGCGGCCGGACAGGTATAGAAAGCGAGCGGACAAACCACTCGTTTTTATTTCGTTCGACGCGCATAAGATTACGAACGAGTAATTCCTGATGAAAATCGTTGATGAAAAAAAATAACTGCGGAATATGTTTCAGTGATCGATCCATGACGGGCATAAATCGTTCTTTATTTTTCCAAATCTTTCCGTAATTAACGGTTTCGACGATCAGGATGCCCGTATCCGTCAGAAGGTCGCGTGCCTGCTGAAAAAAATTCATCAACGATTCATCATCAAGGATCAGCGGTAATGAATCTTTGGTGCAGATGACCAGGTCAAATTTCTGGCCGGACAAAGCGGCCGGCGCGAAGGGAAGTTCTTGGTTGATCAGTTGCATTGAACGCGGCAATTTCTTCCGGCTGATTTTGAGCATGGCAGGACTGGCGTCAATACCGGTCAATTTTTTGAGGCCTAAGCGCGAAAGCAACTTAAGGGTTTGTCCCGTCCGGCAAGAGAGGTCGCAGGCCGAAGTTACATTATATTTTTTAATAATCATTTCGTAAAAAGGGCGATGAATCGATTCGACGATTTTTTCCGGATATAGCAGATCGAAGTACGCCGATAATTCCTCGCCGTATTCGAGTTCGCTCAATAAATTTTCAGTCTGGGGGATGTTGACGGAAATAAAGGTCGGTTTGATTTTTTTAGCCGTACGCTTGGGTTTGCGTGCAGACTTTTTCATGTAACCTCCGGTGAAAACAGGTCGTGAAGGAGCGATAAAGGCTTGATTTAATTTTGCGATTGTCATAAGTTAAAACAATCGATACGCAAAAACCAGAATAAATTTCCAATACAATTTAATTTACTATTTTTATAAGGAGCGCGATGGGAATTAACCTTAGGGCTTGGCGTGGACTGATGGGTATTCTTACAGTCAGTTTGTGTTTTTCATGCGGTTCGAAAGTAGAGCCGAAAATCAGTCTTGAACCGCCGAAATCGTTGGAATCGGGTGATAAGAAATTAATCAAAAGTGTTGCATTTTCGCCAGACGGAAAATTTATAATAACCGGCGGTCAAAATAAAAAAATCAAAATAATCGATCTGCCGGCCGGACAGACGTCGTGGGAATCGGCCGAACAGCCTGACGCCGTTTTGTCGGTTGCGTTTTCACCCGACGGGAAATATTTTGCAGCCACATGCGGCGATAATACGCAAAATACGGCGCAAGTTGTAGTGTATGATGCGGCGACAAAAGCTGAAGTTTGGGGCAAAAAAGGTTTGACCAACGACGTACAATGGGTCAAATTCAGTCCGGACGGAAAAACCGTTGCGGTGGCGAACTATTTCAGCGTAACGTTTTATGAAGCGGCGACCGGTAAACAAACTTATTTTTTTTCCGGCCATCCGATGGAGGTCGCTGCTCCGTACGGGCATGTCGGCGCTGTGACGGATATTGCCTTCAGTACAGCCGATCCTAATAAATTTGTCACGGTCGGATGGGATCGTAATGTGAAAATCTGGGATCTGACCGAGGGGCATGAAATCAAAACGTTTCCAGAAGCCGATCCGATCAATGCGTGTTTTATGTTTGCGGATGACCGAAAAATCGTTACGGCCGGCACGGGCTCGATTCATGTCTGGAATCGTGAAACGAACCTGACGGATACTATTATTGGTTATGAAGGAGATATTCAGGCGATGTGCGGCATCCGAGACAAGGAATATTTTATTACCGGCGACGAAACCGGAAAAATCGTCGTTTGGAAAACGGCTGATTATTCAGTGGTTCGGGAATGGCCTCGCGCGCATCAAATGGGCGTCTGGAGTCTTAACGCATCGGCTGACGGGAAATATTTTGTTTCGGCGGGCGGCGATGGCCGGGTAACGGTGTGGAACTTGGATTACGCGATGAGCCGTGCCGATTCGGTAAATATGAAGCCGTAAATTGTAATAGTATGAATACCACCCCTTCGGGGTTCTCGATATGATGACAAGTGTTGGTTATAAAAATGCCACCGCTTCGCGGTTCAGTTATGATGATGTTGGTATGCTTACAGAATATCACCCTACAGGTTTATATGTTAATTTTGTCTAGTTAAAAATACTATCGTTTCGTGTTTAGACAAGTTCGAACCAAGCCCGAAGGGCTGTTATGATTGTAAAACCAAAAGTAAAATAACGAGTAACCCCGAAGGGGTGATAAAAAAGGAAACGGAAAGATGAAGTTTCTAACATTGCTGATCGCCGTTTTACTATCGAAGTTAATCGTTGAAACCAATGACTCGCATACGAATGAATCGGTTTCTATTCAACCCGACTCAATGGTCTTTCAGGGCGAGAAACATTTAAAAAATATCCGCATGATTACCGATGAAGGAGAAAACGCCGAAGCCTACCTCTCGTTTGACGAGAAAAAATTGATCTTTCAGTCGACGCACGGCAAACTCCAATGCGATCAGATTTTTTCGATGAATCTTGACGGAAGTAACCGGCAAATGCTTTCTAACGGCGACGGCCGCACGACGTGTTCTTATTTTCTTCCGGGAGACTCCAAAATTATTTACGCTTCGACTCATGGTTTTGCTAAAGAATGTCCGCCGTCGCCCGACCGTTCGAAAGGATACGTGTGGAAATTATATGACGAATTTGAATTGTATTTTGCCGATGCTGACGGAAAGAATATCAAACGAATTACCAACAATAGCCGCTACGATGCCGAAGCAACTGTTTCTCCGAAAGGCGATAAAATCGTATTTACTTCCATGCGAGACGGCGATCCGGAACTATACGTCATGGACATCGACGGGCAAAATCAAAAACGGCTGACGTTCGAAAAAGGGTATGACGGCGGAGCGTTTTTTTCTCAGGATGGTAAAAGCATTGTCTTCAGGGCAAGCCGCCCCAAATCCGAAAAGGACCTGATGGATTACGATGAATTGGTAAAAAACGGTTACGTCCGCCCGACGGCGCTCGAAATTTATGTCATGGGCGCAGACGGTAAAAATATGAAACAGGTGACGAATTTTGGGAAAGCGAGTTTTGCTCCGTTTTTTCATCCCGATGGCCAACGCATAATTTTCTCGTCCAATATCAACGCCAAAGACGGGCGTAATTTCGATTTGTACATGATCAATGTTGACGGAACCGGACTAGAACAGATTACGTTCAACGAAACTTTTGATGGATTTCCGATGTTTACGCGCGACGGGAAAAAATTGATCTTCGCGTCTAATCGTTTCAGTAAGAAAAAAGGCGATACGAATATTTTTACGGCCGACTGGGTGGATTGAACATTATTCGGCAGGCGAAACGATGTAGATATAACGCAACAGTCGGCTATTGTCATTGACCACGTTGTGAATGCTGTGCGGCGGAACGTAGGCGATGTGTCCACCGCTTATTTCTAAGGGATCATGATCTTGAATGATCAATCGGCCCGAACCTTCCAATACAACTAAAATTTCTTCACGGTTTTCAGTAGAATGAGTTCCAACCTCTTCACCCGAATTTAACATGACTAATCCTGATTTGATTTTAAGACTTTCGGGAGGTTTTATTAATCCCGTGCTGCTGCTCTGTTCAGGTGCCAATGCTTTTACAAAAGGTTTGTTCATAGAAACTTACCCTTTTTTTGCTTTACGCAATCTAACGATTTAGATAACCGACTGAAATGACAAAAATCACTATCCGGGAAAATGAAAAACGCCGGATTTTACCGGCGTTTTCTGAAACTATATTACCATTAACGGCTGAAACTATAAACACTTCCGTCGGCGGAGGAAACAACGATGTATTCGTTTGTGATAGCGGGAGTTGAAAAAATGGCGCCTAAATTATAATACATCTGCAAAACATCATTGCCTGTTCCCAAAATTGCTCCGATGTCATCGCGGTAATTGTCATCGTCTTTCAAATATTTTAAACGATGGTTATTATATCCCTCCGTATTCAAACTCCACTTGATCTTCCCGGTTTTAAGATCGATGCCGAAAACTTTGCCCATCAACGTTCCGAAATATCCCATCGACTGGCTGCGCGTCATTTTACCGAAGATGTTGAATTTGGCGTTGGCCGTCCACAGCTTGTCGCCGGTTTGAAAATCCATCGCCACGAGCAACCGATCGTCTGAAGTTCCTACGTAAATAACCGAATCGTTAGGAGTCACCGGCAGCGCCCAGCCTTTTGGAAAAGTTTTCATCCACCGGCTGTAACCGCCGTTGGCGTCGAGCGCGTAAAAATTAAAATCGCGCGCACCGACAAAAACGTATCCGCCGTGGGCAACTGGGCTCCCCATGACTTCGCCGCGCGGAAAATAACGCTGTCCGGTCGTTTTGAATTTCCATATGAGTTGTCCCGTCTGATTATTCAGTGCATAGACATGCCCGTCGAATGAGCCCACAAAAATTTTTTCTTTGTAAACAGACGGAACCGTGTGCACAACATCGCCGGTTTGATAATACCAGACGATATCGCCCGTGCTGATTTTGACGGCATACAGAGTATTGCCGGAACCGAAATAGACGATGCCATTGGATATGACCGGCGATGAATGATAATAATCCGCCCAATCGTAGCGGCGATCACCCATGTAACCGTTGAAAGTTCTGAAGCGCCACAATTCTGCGCCCGTGTTTTTGTTGAGGCAATACAAATACGTATCGCCGCCCAGCAAAAATAATTGATTTTGTTCGATACACACCGTTGAACGGATCGGTCCGAACGTGCCAAACGTCCATTTGGCTTTGCCGGTCGAAAGGTCGATCGCGTAAAGTCCGCTGTCGAGACTTGCAACATACACGGTGTTGCCGTCAATAACCGGCGAAGAAATAACTGCGCCGGTGGTTTTGAATTGCCAGGCTAATTTCGGTTGTTGGTCAAAATCTTTGACGTTTTGCGCGATCGAACTTCCGGCCAGAATCAATGACAATAAAATGAAACAGGTTTTCATGAAATCATCTCCTCCTTTTGAAATGAAGCTCAGAAAAAATTAAAATGCGAGACACACGCCATACGCGATGCACAGTCAAAAGTTGCCGTCTAGTTCGGGTCAAATTGATGGCATAAAAAAACGCTTCCAGGATTTATGGGAATCCGGAAAGCGTTTATGGTAAGGGAAGTGGATCAGTTTTATTTCAGAAAATCCCGGACGGCTTGGTTGACGGCTTCAGCTTTTTCGAATTGTGCAAAGTGGCCGCACTGTGGAATCATGACCAATTGGCTGTTTTTGATTTTCGCTTTGCCAATGGCCGCAATATCCGCCGTTTTACCGCCGTGTAAATAAGGATTGGGAATCAGATTGTCGTTTTCACCAAACAGAATCAGCGTAGGTTGTTCAATTTTATCCAATAAATCTACAACCGGTTGATCGACCATGCCGTGAACCGATCGCGTGACGGCATAACAATAATGTTCAAAATCAGAAGCCGTGCGCATGGCAATCCGGTCGGTGATCATGAATTCGGCATCGTCAGGCGTATTGTAAAAATTGGCCATGAGATTGGCGCGAATTTGTTGAGGCGGTGTTTCTTTGACAAATTTGACCGTCATGACTTCGCGAAACCATTGTTTTTCACCTTCGGTAAAACGTTCAAACCCCGCCGGATCAATCAGCACAAGTTTTTGAACTTTGTCCGGGTATTTCAAGGCCATCGTCATTCCGATTTGACCCCCCATCGAATGGCCGGCGATCACGACGTTTTTTAGCGCCAGTTTATCGATCAATTCAGCCATTACGTCTGCATAAAATTCCATCATGCCGGAGTGGGGCTTTTTACTGGATTGGCCATAACCGGGCAGATCGACGGCGATGCAGCGATAACGGCCTTTCAACGTTTCGACGTTTTTCTTCCATGCGGGGAGATAGCTTCCGAGTCCATGAATAAAAAGAATCGTCTGATCCCCGCTGCCTTCATCGATGTAAGCCAGGTTAATATCATTGTTCAACGCCTGATGTTTGACTTCGTACGGATAATCCAATTCCGACAAAGACTGAAGCGGCTTGATGTTAGAGTAGGGTATCATGCAGCTGGCCGTCAATATCATGCAACAAAAAATTAAACGGTATTTCATAATCGATACCTGTTTCAAAAATATTAAAAATTAAAAATGAAAAATTAAAAAACAGTTTCATTTTTTTATTCAAAACATGAGCCATTTATATGTTATAAACGCTGTCCACGGGCTCTTGGGTTTTTTGGATTGATTGCCGTTGACGGCTGCGCTTTCGTAGAAACTTCCCAGCCGCAGATAGGCCGCGTGCAGTTCGATATTCATAAACACACGCGGGATAAAACTCAGACGAGCATTGATTTCCGTTCCGATCAGACGTCCGCCGCCAACCGGTTTCTCGGCGCTGTATGCGTGACCGAATCCGATTTTAGCGTTGAGTTTGTTGGGAATTACCCCTTTGCTCACATTCACTGTTGCGCCTGTTAAACCGTATCCGATATTGGACAGATCCGTGACTGCGGCGATATAACGATTGACCACGTTGCCGTGAGGGAAGAGAAGATACGTACCGCTGCTGATAAAAATCGCGCCGGGATATCCGTATGAATTTCCGGTGATGATGCCTTTGAATTTTTTGTCGGTAATTCCGTTCTTGTCTCCGGTCACATACAGTAAGTCAGCCGTAGCATTGTCGTCAACAGTCTGTCCGTATTTATAACCGAGGCGTAAATTGGCAGCCAAACCTGATAGGTCGATTGACCGGTTCGCATTAATGTCGTCGACGCTCCCGAAATTATACATCAAAAATCCTGACGCCATCTTACGGCCTAAAGTAAATTCCGGATTATAACCGCCGAAAGTGCCGATCCAAAATACATTGGCTTCATAATTGGCAATAGGAAAAATGAACTGTCCGTTGAGGCCGCTGAAAGAGCCATTGAGGCCATAGGTGCCGCTATTGCCGCCGCCGCCATCCGCGATGTAATGGAACGAAATGCCCTGACGCCAAATCGGGGTCATATCTTTTTCGTACATCAATTCCCACAAAACGACATCGTCCGATTGCTCGTCTGCATTTTCGAATAATTGATAATATCCGAGTTTATATCGCGCGTAGTCCATGTCATGGCGAACAGAAATTCCCACGCCATCGCTGCCCCAGAAGGCAAGCCGGTAGCCGGTGTTGGTCAGCGTGTTGACGCCGACGCGGTAGGGATTATACGGCGTATCGAAAACGCGTTGTAATCCGAGATTAACAGCCCAGCCTTTTGCTGGGATCAGTTCCAATTCCACATTTTGGGTTTGAATATTCACGGCGTCCGCGTTGAAAGCCGATCCGATGTTACCGCCGGTGCTGTAATTGGCATCGCCCCATACCCAGTCGATTTCAAACGATGCGCGGAGGATGGCTTTGCCGTCGAGTAATTTCGGCGTGTAAATAAAAAACGGAATCAGCCGTTGTTCGAAAATCATCGATGTTTTACCGGTCAACGTCGGATTATTGCCGCTGAAAAGCCGTCCGACCAATTGTCCACGTAAAGGCTGAGAAGGGTAAATATTATTGACGACGGCGGAATTGTAAAAATATCCGATGTATTGAAATTCGTCGATCGGATCTTTCGGAACCTGATTTGAATTGTCGAACGGGCTTTGTTGAGCGAAAATGGCGGCGCACAGGAATGAGTAGAATAGAAAATACACGGAAGTTTTCATAATTCATTCCTCATTTAAGAAATAACGTCTTCGAGAGAGATGGGAAATCCGAAGAAATCGGATTTCCCAAAGTCCCGATTAAAAAATTTATTCACTTAGGCGAATGTAACGTTGGACGTTCAAAACGCCGAAGGCGCCTGCATTGGTGCTGCCGAATCCGCCGGCCGGCGTTGGAGCGACATTGGACGTACCGGTCAGTAAGACGACTTCATATTTCATGCTATCCGGGTTCGCATTGTAGATTTCGAAAATGCCGCCGTTTTCCGTAACGGATGGAATCGATTGATTGATCGTGATTGCGTAGATGTTATCGACGATGCTTTTCGTTTCGGTGTAGGTTCCCGAATAGCTTACAACACTGGAGTTACCGTTAACCTGGCGTACGCTATACGTGCCGGTGTTGCCGGATGTATCGCTGGTTGCAAATGTGGCGTAGATGGAATCCACTCCACCCGCCGCTGCGAAAATCGTATTCAGTAAGGGAGCGACGTTGGTGCCTTCTGACAACCATACGCCGGCAATACCGCTTTGGTCACTGCCGTTGTTATCATCGTCACTGCAAGCGACCATGACTACGAATGCGCTCAGGATGAGCAGCGAAACGAGGTGTTTGAAGTTTTTCATAACACGTCTCCTTAAGGTTAGGAAGAAATGAAGTTAGTTAGAGGATTAGGAAAGCCAAATTTTAAAAGAACATCGGTTCAAATCTTACAGGTCTTTTAAAAAAAATTAAAACTTAAACGCTGCGCAGGCAAAAGCGAGTCCGCCACCGGAGCCCATGAAGATGGCCGTTTCACCGGGTTTGATGGATTCTTTTTTCATCGCATCGTCCAGCGCCATCGGAATGCAGGCGGAACCGGTGTAGCCGAATTCCGACATGACATTGTGCGCGCGATCGTGCGGCAAACCCAGATGGTCCAATGTCTGATGAATGCTGTTGATATTGATTTGCGTAAAAAAATAATGTTGTACGTTCTGCGGAGAAATGCCGATACGCTGCGTCAATTCCCGGATCATACGCGTCCACGTTTCCGGGTTGAGTTCCTTCGGAAATTTTTTGACGAACTTGAGCAGATGATCTTTTTCCCGGACAATTTTTTCAGTAACAGGTTGGTGAGTTCCGCCGGCATAGATGCCCATCCAGTCGTGGTATTGGCCTTCCGTGTGAAGCGTACTTCCAAGGAACCCGCGCGACGAATTTTTTTCCGATGCGAGGATCACTGCGCCGGCGCCATCGGCAAAAAGTGTCACGGTTTTTTTATCTTTCATGTCTAAGTATTTGCTCATCGCATACGCGCCGACCACGAGAATATTCCGGTAGCGTTCGTCCGATCGAATGTATTTGCTCGCGACGTCGAGGCCGGTGACGAATCCGGCGCACGCCGTATTGAGATCGAACGTTCCGGCTTTCGTAGCGCCTAATTGATACTGCAAAACCGATGCGGTCGAAGGGGAAATAAATTCCGGCGTGTCGGTCGCAACGATGATGAGGTCGAGATCGGTTGCCTGGATGCGGGCGTTTTCAAGCGCGCGCAGTGACGCGTGACGGCAAAGATCGGCGGTCGATTCATTGTCACGGCACCAATGCCGTTGGCGGATGGTGAGATTGTCAACCAGCCACGTGTCGACGTCTTCGCCGAGAAGGTCGTTGAAATATTGATTCGGTAAAATCCAGTCGGGAGCGTATGAACCGGTTGAAATGATTACAGCATTGTTCATAAAGAAAAATTCCGCGTTATAAGTTCCGGATAAATTGTCAGTCACCGATACAGTGAACGTTATCCTATAAATCCGCCGTCGACGCTGAGCGTAGCGCCGTTGATGAACGAGGCTTCGTCGGACGCGAGGTAGCAATACGCGCTGGCGATGTCTTCAGGATTGCCCAACCGCCCGACCGGTGTTTTTTCGACGATCGCGGACAGAATTTTTTCCGGAACTGTTTTAACCATTTCCGTGGCGATGAATCCCGGAGCGACCGCGTTGACGGTAATGCCTTTGCGGCCGAGTTCACGCGCCCAGACTTTGGTCAGTCCGACGATGCCCGATTTGGTCGCGACGTAATTCGTCTGGCCGAAATTGCCATAAATGCCGACGACCGACGACGTATTGATAATGCGTCCGAATTTTTTCTCAACCATCAGCGGCGCAATGGCTTTGGTTGTATTGAAAGCGCCGGTCAGATTGACGTCGATGACTTGCTGCCACTGTTCCGCCGTCATTTTCAGCAACGTGGCGTCCCGTGTAATACCGGCATTGTTGACGAGCACGTCGATGCGGCCGTATTTTTCATAAATCGCTTTGGCCGCCGCCTCGACGGATTGAAAATCGGTGACGTTCACGGATTGGAATTCGATTTTGTAAAATTTCGCGGAAAATTCTTTTTTAAGTTCGAGGCCTTTTTCCTGATTGACGTCCCAAGCAACGGCAAGCGCGCCTTCGGCGGCGAATTTTTCGAGCGCCGTTTTGCCGATTCCCTGCGCAGCCCCGGTTACGATTACAACTTTATTATCAAATCTTCCCATAAATTTAGTTCTCCATGTATTTTGTTTCGTTTGAAAATTTCCAAACAATCATGATAAAATAATATGAAGTTTATAAATTACAATGACTTTGGTTATGTTTTTAAATGAGTTTCGGAGAGATTTAAGTTGCCTTTATTTAGTAACTTGCGAATAAAGACGGTCTCTTTCGACGCTCCATTCGTCGATAAAATTCTGATAATGTTTTTCCATTAATTGATAAAAACGTTCCATCTCGACCATCCGAAACTGAGTCGTTTTTAGTTTTTCATCGCGGGTCGTTTCAACGTCGCTGCGGATCTGCGCTGCGATTTTGGTGTTGTTTCGGATCAGGCGGAAGTTGTAACGGAAAGCATTGGAGAAAATATCGGGATGTACTTCGTAGTAATCTTTGCGGGAACCGGGCGTCCATACGCGCCGGATGAGGTTATGGTCGGCCAAGCGGCGGGTGATCTGGCTGATCGGGCCTTTGCTTTTTCCAAGTTGCTTGCAAATGTCGTCGAGTGAAAGCGGTTCAGGTGAAAACATCAATGCAGCCACGACGTGCCCCATCAGGCGATTGAGGCCAAATGCGTGGTAAGCATCTCCAAAAACCTGAATCATGCTTCGTTTGATCCGGCTATGATGATCAACCATAAAATTCCAAAGTTTTGATTAATTTCAAACTTTACGAATCTTATGATATTTTTTTGTTAAGTCAAGTTATTTTTGCATGTTTTTATGAAATTAGAAGCTTGTGTTAATTGAATTTTACACAATCAAACCGTTAATCAAAATTAAGAAATAAAATCGATTGCATATCCCTGTTTTTTAATTTAATTTCAACTAATTTTCTTATCTTTTGATTGATTTCAAACGATATAAAAATAGGAATTTTAGTAATGGATGGAATGGCTTCTTCAGAAATGGTGATGGCGGGATGGGTCTTGGTGATTGTTTACGCCGGCATCACATTATTTTTTGTTGTACGCGGCGCGATCAGAACGAAGTCGATGGCCGATTACGCGGTCGGAACGATTCAATTTTCTCCGGTCGCGGTTGGGCTGGCGTTGTCGGCCTCAATGACGAGCGCGGCGACGTTTATCATCAATCCGGGATTCATTGCGATGTACGGATTGAGCGGCGTATTGTCGTACGCGATTGCGCTGCCGGTCGCGGCGATGGTGTCGCTCATTATTCTGACAAAGGGATTCCGCCGCCACGGCAGCACCGTCAAAGCGCTAACGCTATCGCAGTGGATCGGCACGCGTTTCAAAAGTTCAGGTTACTCGCTGTTTTTTGCATTCCTCGCGCTCCTGCTGATTACGTTTGTCGTGCTCATCTGTGTCGGTCTCACCAAAGTTTTATCCAAAACGCTTAATGTCGATGAGGGGTACATTCTGCTGGGCATTGTGATTTTTATTTTCGGATACATGATGTTCGGCGGCGCGAATTCCATGGTGTACACCAACACCGTTCAATCCATCATCATGCTGATCGTTGCGTTTATTTTGCTCGGGTCCGGTCACGAACATTTTAGAAACGGCGTGTTGGGATTTTTGGATGAATTGGCCGCCATCGATCCGAATTTAGTGGCATGGACCAATGCATCCAGTCCGCTGTTCCGGGATTTTTTTGAAATTATTTTTTGCCAGATGGTCGTCGGCGTGGCGATTGTCTGCCAGCCGCATATTATTACCAAATCGCTTTTGCTCAAGACGGACAAGGATGTCAATCGCTATCTCGTTGTCGGAGTGATTTCTCAAATGATTTTTTTCTTCGTCGTGTTTGCTGGATTGTATGCGCGTCTTACATTTCCGGATCTTCAAGCGAATGGCGTTCCGCTCAAGATGGACGGTATTATTCCGGCATACGTCGTGACGGAATTCTCAGTGTACATCGGACTTTTGGTGGTGCTTGGATTGATTTCTGCGGGTATTTCGACGTTAGAAGGTTTGATTCAATCGTTATCCACGACGGTAACGTCGGACATCATCCGTCCGTTGTTTGGAAGATATTTTCCGGAGGACGAATCGAAAAAAAATTCGGTGCAGTTTACGATCAATAAATTAGTGATTGCCTTGATCGGTATCGCCACGGTTTTTATTTCGTACGATCAATTGGTTCATCCTAATCTGAGCGTGGCCATATTCGCTCAAAACGGCGTGTATGCGTATTTTGCGGCGGCGTTTGTGCCGGTTCTTTTCGGAACGTTTTTAAAAGACGTTCCCAAAACTGCTCCGATTATGGCCTCGGCGACGGCGGTGGCTGTTCATTTTTCGGTGTACTACGGTGAACTTACTCCGTACATGCAAATGCCGGTGAAAAATCCGGCTATTCCGGCGTCCATGGCAATCCTGGCATCGTTGATTGTCGGCCTTGCTTTATATTTTGCAAACATACAACACGACGCGAAAGAAAAAGTATGAACGCCGTCGATTACCCGAATGTTTTACAGCTTTTTGAAGATCAGTGCGATCGTTATGCGGATTTTCCGTTTTTATGGGAAAAGCACGGCCAGTGGATTCCGACGTCGTGGAGGGAATTCCGCAACGATGTATATCGTTTTGCTGCCGCATTGATCGAACGTGGTTTCGCGCGCAACGAAGGCGTTGCGATTTTATCGGGCAACAGAAAAGAATGGCCGATCAGCGATCTTGGAACGATCTATGCCGGCGGGGTTTCGGTTGGACTGTATCCGACGTCATCGGCCGCGCAATGCGCGTTTATGATTTCGCATTCGGATTCCAAAACGGTCGTGGTCGATCATGCGCGTCAATTGGAAAAAATTTTAGAAGTTCGTTCGGCGCTGCCGAACCTGCGCGACATTGTTGTCGCCGACCCGAACGTGCCGACCGATCCGCGCAAAAATATCTGGAACATCAAAGATTTTATGGCATTCGGCGATGCGCACATGCGGATCGGGCTCAAGACGATGGACATGGTGCGCCGGACTATGCAGCCGACTGATACGATCATGTATGTATACACGTCGGGCACGACCGGTGATCCGAAAGCGGCCATGATTTCCAACCGCTATTTTTTGTATAATGGCGATTCGATCAACCAGGTATTCGATTTCAAGCCGCAGGAGTCGATTATTTCGTATTTACCGTTTTGTCACGTGGGGGAGCGGATTTTCGGTTTTGCCGTTTCGCTGATCGCGGGGCGGCAATTTTATCTCGTCGAAGATTATTCAAAAGTCATCGATACGCTGACGGAAATCGACGCCGGTATTTTTGGCGGCGTGCCGCGGCTGTACGAAAAAATGTACGCCAAAATAACCGGGCACATCGCCGCGCTTCCTGAAAATCAGCGATCGGAAATTCAAGCGGCTTTTTCAATCGCGAAAGAGTATTTCAGTTACGTACTCAATCGGCGTGAAGCGCCGGCGCCACTTGTACAATCGTACGTTTCTGTCGACGGCTCTTTATTAAAACCGCTGCGGGAAATGGCGTTTGGAAGGAACATGCGGATTTGTACGTCCGGTGCGGCGCCGCTCGCCAGAGACGTCGCCGAATTTTTCGTTGCGATCGGTTCGCCGATTTACGAAGCGTACGGATTGACGGAAAATATTTCCGCCGCAATCAATCGTCCCGATAAACACCGCATCAGTACGGTCGGCGTGCCGATGCCGCATTGTGAAATCAAATTAGCGGAGGACGGCGAAATTCTGATCAAAGGCGGCAATACGTTTTCCGGGTATTATAAAAACGAACAAGCGACGCGGGAAATGTTCGGCGCGGAAGGCGGGTGGATGCTGACGGGCGACGTGGGCGAATTCGATCAGGACGGATTTCTGCGCATCATTGACCGCAAAAAAGAATTGCTGATTACGAGCACGGGTAAAAATATCGCGCCGGCGCCGATTGAAATTATGTTGAAATACGATACCGTGATCAGCCAGTCGATGGTCGTCGGCGACGGCAAAAGTTATATCGCGGCGCTGATCACGATCAATCCTTTCGAAGCCGTGCGGTCGATCAAAGGCCTGGCGGAAACATTGCCGCATGACGTGGCGGAAAATCTTAAAAAAGGCCAATGGCCGCCGGACGGCGAAATGCGCAAATTGATCGAACAGCCGTCCTTGCGCGAACATATCCAAAACACCATTCACAACATCAACGCGTCGCTCAATCATACGGAACAAATCAAAAAATTTACGATCCTTCCTTTCGATTTTTCTATCGAACGCGGCGAGATCACGCCAACGTTGAAATTGAAACGGAAAGTGATTATGGAGCGATATAAAGATATGATCGAACATCTCTATCATTCTGTTTGAGCGTCCGCAAAACAAAACAAATTTCCTCCAGACGAATTATCACAATGACTTCGTTTCAGAATGAATGTTTCCACGTTGTGAATATTTGCCAGCGTGCGGTAGTCACATTTTCCGTGAGGATGATGGCGCAAACTCGTATTCTTGGTCGGCGGTTTTATCTCTACGATTGGCCAGTTCATTCGGCCGTTTTATAAACAATGGATCGATTGAATTCCTTCCACGTGCCGTCTTTTTTTAAAATCCAGTCGACGATCTCAACAGTGTGTTCATCGATCAAACGGTAAATTGTTTTGCCTAATTTCGTTTCCTTTGTTCCCCAAATCGAAGTGAGCGTATTGGAATCCAGCGTAGCCGCGATCGGATGAATTTCTCCGTTGGAGTCAAACCAAGCGCCGGTGTAACTTCCGTCTTTTTGCGGTTTGTAAAATGCCGTTCCTTCAAATGTCACGATACGGCCCTTTTCATTTTTCATGTCAATCCGGTACGTGATTCGGGCAAAGCGGTTGTGCAGCGCCTGATCCCAGGTCATGGTTACTACCGACGGCATACCGAACGATTCGGAAGCGCCTTTCCAATGTCCGTAAAAAATGCTGAGAGATTGCTTTTCCGTGTCTTGTGGAAAAAACGTCAACACTAAGCTTGATAAAATAATCAATAATCGCATGGAGTTCTCCGGGAATGTGTGAAAAATCGGCTATTATCAGTAATAACGAATGGACTGATCGGTTATCGACATTTTATTAATTCCATGTAAAGTTCCGCTCAAAATCCTTGCAATGTCAACTCAACGTATTGCCGGATGAATGCATGTAAAAGGGGAGTGTCATTCCCGTCCCGTCTCTCCGTAATTGTCATTCCCGCGTACGCGGAAATCCAGACCGAAAAATGGATTTCTTTTAAGTGTTTCCTGGGGCTACGCCGTGTTACTTTCTTTGCGCGCACCCAACCCCACCCTTGATCCCTCCCCTTGAAGGGGAGGGTCGGGTCGGGGTCGTCACATTTTCCGCGCGGAATGCTGTCGCGGACTCGTATTCTCTGATCGGCGGTTTTATCGAGGCCGGATGAATGCATGTAAAAGGGGAGTGTCATTCCCGTCCCGTCTCTCTGTAAATGTCATTTCCCGTCCCGTCTCTCTGTAAATGTCATTTCCGCGAAAGCGGAAATCCAGAACGGTTTCATCTGTCTGCGTACCCAACCTCATCCCTGTCCCTTCTCCTTGTCAAGGAGAAGGGGACCGTTGTATGTGCGTGTCCCTCTCCTTTCAAAGGAGAGGGAACAAGGGAGAGGTTGGCTCGCGAACTCGTATTCTCTGATCGGCGGTTTTATCGAGGCCATGTTCCCATGAAAAAAAAGAAAATTATTAATACTTCAAATCAGCTTCTCGGGCTCTATTGTCATGGTATTTTGCTTCTTCATCATAATGAACAGCCACGGTTTCTAATAGGGATGCAGTTATTGGCCATCGATCTCGAATTGCAGAAACCTTCTGCCTAAATGATTGTGCAAGATCTCGCTCTTGTCCACCTCCTTCAAATGGGCCATGAGTAGAGGCACCGCGCTTATTTTGAACTGCAATGATAAAGCCACGTTTTATTTCATCAACATTAAGGCGATCAATCGCATAGCAAACTGCCTCTTGAGGCCAAATATTGTTATGTGTGGAGGAGCGACCAAGAATCTTCCCAATATGGATATCGGAAACTTCTACTCTTTCATCTTTTTTTGCTTGTTCGCGGGCTGTATCAATCCAAGCTTGCAAGTGTTCGTTGTCAATACTCCCATTCTTCAAAGTGCCGGGACAAGTATACCAAGAATCTAATAATTTGTAACACAATTCTACTAAATGCCGGTCACTTTCATC
>JABWBZ010000032.1 GCA_013359335.1 bacterium | reverse complement strand
GTATTTTCGCATTAGGACTAGAAATTCTGTATAACTCTTCGATAACTTGAACTGTGCTTGGTAAATGTTCAATCACGTCGATGGCAACTATTTCATCAAAAGTATTTTCCTCAAATGGGTATGGGTATTTCGATAGATCATGAACGACATCTACACCATCTAATTTTACAATGTCTAGGTTTATAAAACCCGGAATTATATCGGTTCCACATCCTAAATTTAGTCTCATAATCCTACCTTTGATAAATCATTTTTTCAAAATTTTGCGCAACTATGTTTAATGAAAAATGAGTTTGTGCATATTCTTTGCACCCTGAGCTGAGTACATCCCAATTTTGATTGTTGAACCAGTAGCTCAATGTACTTCGAATTTCATTCAAAGTAGTACATTTCATTCCGAGATTATATTTGCTGATAACCTTATCCGGATCACAATGCAAACTCACAGTAACCGTTCCAGCCAACCATGCTTGAACAAATGCATTGGGAAGTCCTTCATAACCTTCGTCCGTAGTATTGATCAGTACATGCGCTTGGGAAATTAAGTGTTGGCTTTGATCAAACGGAACAGCTCCCAAAAATTTGAATTTAGGAAGCTTGCTGACTGCCGATTTGATCATGGGCGAAAAGCGTTGATCAACCATTTGTCCGGCCATCCAAAACTCACAATCCAAATCTTGACACATTTCAGCCAGTTGAAGGAATGATTCGGGGCGTTTGACCTGCTTAATACTTCCAATCCATAAAACTTTGAAAGGTTTTGTGCGTTCAATTATTTTTGGAACCGGATGCCCAGATTTGATGACTATCGAATCTTTTCCAAAATTCTTTTTTAATTGCTCGCCTTGATATACAGTTTGCACAATAATTCGGTCAGTGTTTTCGATGCCGTATTCACAAATCCAGTCATTCATTCTAGCTTCAATCCACAACGGCATTTTTTTTAATAAAGAACGCTTTTTTTTCTTTAATTGATTAATATACTTCCCACGTTCGACGCCGCTTTCGCCGGCACTTGCCCAAATAAATTTTTGTCCGTATCGTCTGCAATAAAGTGCTGTAATCCCCGTTAAGATATCCCGTCCTCGTTGGTAATAATAGCTGGCATTAATTTTTTTAAGATTTCGAAGAATCTGAAAATAGCTCAAAAGCGGTAAAAATTTCCGATGTTGAATCCAGTGAACCGTTAAACCCTCGAAGTTTTCTTCTGTACCGGCTTTGCCTTGTTTGCTGTAGGCTAAGTAATGAATCTCCCATCCTCGTTTCAGTAGTTCTTTGCCCAACAGATATGTTTGTACCATGGGCCCCGTTATGGTTGCTTCGGAATCGGATATAAAAGAATCGCATACAAAACAAATTCGTTTATTCATTAGCTTTCCTGGCTACTATCGTGTAACCCAAAGTATAGCTGGTTTGTTCTGGATTTAATTTGAAAATTTTTTTACGGAAAATTTTCAAATAAAATGTATCAATTAGCAGCCATGGCAATTTACTACACAAACGAGACCCTATAATCCGTGACAATAGCCTAAAAAACGTCTTGCGTATAAAAAAAAATGTTACGGCTAGTAATTCGCCTCGTGCCCTCATAGCCACGATATTTAAATCTGCTTGCTTTAAAATATAGATTAAACCATAATAAGTATATCGAAAATAATCATGGGGATGCTCATGTACTTGGTGAAGAAATGGAACCGTCAAGATGAGTGTTCCATCTTTTTTTAATACTCTATTGAATTCTTTTAATGTTTTTAAAGGTTCCGGAACGTGTTCCAAAACTTCGGTGCACAAGATACAATCAAAAGATTCGTTCGCAAATGGCAGTTCCATAACGGAGCCATACGCATCAATGTAAGAGTGGCCATGCTGTGTCAATGGCCAGTCAAATCGTACTTGCCTTTCAATCGTGTTTTTGTAAAGATATTCATAAGTATTATCGCCGCATCCTGCGTTTAACAGACATCCCCTGAAATATTGTTTTGATTCCAGTAAATGTGCTTCCAATATTGCCCGATTGATATTTTTCACTCATCATCCTTATCGATAGAGCTTACAACCAAATCGATTGTTGTTTGAGGCGCTACTACTTGCGAGGAATCGAGCGATTGCGCAATGATGGTGCCTGGCAGAAGATCCGCATGATATTTTTTAGTTACTTTGCCCAAACTAAGGCCGGATTCAACGATCGTGGTTTTGGCTTCTAAAAGAGTCTTGGAAATCAAATAGGGAACATGGGCTTCTGTAGGCGTATTACCTAGGCTTACGATCAGATCGATGCGGCTGCCACTTCTGATTTTGCTATTGTAGGCTGCGGATTGATCGATGACAACACCGGCTGGAATCTCTACTGAAGGCTGATGCGTAATATTTCCAATTTTGAGGCCGATTGATTCCAAAGTAAATGACGCGTCTCTCAAAGTGGTTAATTTGACCGACGGAACTGTCACCATCAATTCGTTCTGGCTAAGGATTAGCCGAACAATGCGGCCCGATTTGACGATCGCACCAGGTTCGGGGCTTTGGTTTAGGACAACATTCTTAGGTTGATTGGGCTCGAAACGATACTTGACCGACCATGTCAGGTCGTTTTTTTTGAGCAATTTTTGTGCGTCGCTAACCTCAAGCCTGACGACCAACGGAACCGCAACATCTTTTTCAAAATGCACATAAGACGGCAGGATCACTTTATCGGCCAAAAGGATTAAAACAACGCAATAAACGGCAACAGTCAATGCAGTTTTTAGAAATTTCACAAATTACAATGCTTGCGACGTAATAAAAAATTATTAGATGTTAAATTTAGCGCATGAATATATTTAATGAATCTGATAAAATCAAGAACCTGTTCACTTCAATGTTTTGTTCATAGATTTGTTCCTGGAAAGAATGGAATTCAATTTGACAATCGGACGAATGTTTATTAAGCTTTATGTAAAGCCAATGCAATTATGAACGAACAACATTTCGCACATAAGCAGTACCACGTCCTTGTCGTTGACGACGAAGAATTGAACGTTCGGTTCTTGTCGACTTATCTTTCGCGCAAAGGCTACACGGTCTCGACGGCACAAACGGGACAACAGGCTTTGAATCAAATCAAAGAGAAAATGCCGGACGTAGTACTATTGGATGTCATGATGCCGGAAATGGACGGCTTTGAGGTGTGCCGACGTTTGCGAGAGGATCCCGCTACTCACATGTTACCCGTGATCATGGTGACGGCGCTCAGCAGCGTGGAAGACGAGGTGCGGGCGCTGGATTCAGGCGCAGATGATTTTTTGCCCAAACCGATCAACAACCTTGAATTACTGGCTCGCCTGCGGTCGCTGCTCCGCATCAAATCGCTTCATGACCAATTGAAAGACAGCAAAAATGAATTGGAAGGCAAGAATAAAAAATTGGTTGAATTGCAGGGGCTCAGGGATTCACTGACGCAAATGATTGTGCATGATCTTAAAAATCCCTTGACAGGAATTATGGGATGTTCGGAATTATTGATGATGACAAAAGAAAATTTATCTGAAAAACAAATTGCCATCGTCAAAAAAATCGATGAGAGCGCAACCACTATATTAAATATGATATCGGATATGCTGGACATCAGCCGTATGGAAGAGAATAAGCTGATATTGCACAAGCAGTTTTTCAATATAACAGAAATTTTACAGGCCAATGTCGAAGAATTCCGCATTATGATGCAAAAAAACAGCATTACCGCCGAAATCGATTCCAATGGATCTTTGCCGCTTGTCGAGGCCGATAAAGACATGATCAATCGCGTGATAGCCAATCTTCTTCATAATGCCGTCAAACACAGCCACCCGGAAGGCCGGATCATTCTTACGGCGCGGCATGATCCTGTATCAAATAAGATAATGATTTCCATCCAGGATTTTGGGGAGGGCATTCCGGAAGAATATCATGAGAAAATATTCGAAAAATTTTCTCAAGCGGATTTGAAAAAATACGGCTTGAAAACCGATCGGGGATTGGGACTGGCCTTTTGTAAATTAGCAATCGAAGCGCACGGAGGCCAGATCCACGTAGAGAGCCGTCTCCATCAAGGCAGCAAATTTATTTTCGATATTCCCGCTTAGTTTTTATTAAAACTCTATCAAAAACATTTTCTGGATTTATCCCTGCTGATTGACTATACTTTCCGTCATTAAAATTTAAACGACAAGATATGATTGTAGCGATTGTAGATGATTTGATATTTCGTTCTAAGCTGAGTGCCACGGCAAAAGCTAAACACGCATCAGTTCAGTTTCTGTCTGGATCGGTTGAGCAGAATTTAGAAAAAATAAAGCTCTTACAGCCGTCAAAAATTATTCTCGATTTAAACGCAATGAAACTTGAACCGCTCAAATTGACGCAGAAAATAAAATCTTCATCGGATACTTTGGCCATTCCGACGATTGCTTTTTTATCGCATATTCAGGCAGATTTATATGCCGCAGCCAAAGCGGCCGGGTGTGACATCATCATGCCGCGATCGGAATTTGTAAAAGAACTAGAAAATTTATTATGATGACGTCAATTTTTTTTAGGAATATCGCTAGGAATTTTCTTGAATTTATTTATCCACCCTTATGCGTTGTTTGCGATAGCCCGATAGGCGCTGATGATACACTGGTTTGTGGAGGATGCTGGGGCGGATTGAAACGCGTCGAGGGTCCGGTCGAATACGGTATTCTTGAGCGTTCGCACATTGATGAAATTCGATCGGGTTTTTATTATGACGATATTCTACAATCGATCGTACACTTTTTGAAATATCATCAGGCGCCCGGGCTCGCTAAAAAAATGGCCGAACTTGCTGCGCCGGAATTAATGAAGCATCCCGGATGGGCGCGCGCGGATGCGCTGATTCCAATTCCGTTGCATAAAGCAAAAGCGCGCGAACGGGGGTACAATCAGGCTGAGGAAATCGCGCGGCATCTTTCTGAAATCACATCGATTTCTTTCTGGCCGGATGCTTTGATCCGCCGAACGAATACCGTTTCTCAAACAAAAATGAAAAACGCTCAGGAACGCGTTGATAACATGAAAAACGTATTTGACGTACGCCGTTCCGTGTTAGGCCGTCGCCTGATTTTGGTTGATGACGTCATTACGACCGGCGCGACGGCCAATGCCTGTGCTCAGGCTCTGAAACAAGCTGGAGCACAATCGGTGAACGTATTTTCGGTGGCTCGTCCGATTTTCGATTGAAATACTTATGAATATTCAAATAGTTTTATATCAGCAGCGGCTCATTGGAAAAATTTTACCGGGAGATTTCAAAGCCATCAACCGCATGCATCCCGATTTTGTGTGTCTTCCGGAATATTTTTTTGTCAGAGAGGGCATGGAACATGTACAACAAGCGCAGTTTGCCGATGAAAATATTGAGACGATTCAAGCTTTATCCATTGATCTGGATACGGTCTTGATCGGCGGCAGCATTGTCGAGAAAATAGAAGATGGTTATTATAATGTTTCCTATATATTCGATCGCGGCCAAAAAATCGGACGTTATTGCAAAATTCATCTTTTTAAAGGCGAATTGCATTCCAATCTTACGCCAGGCCTCAGTTTCAGCGCTTTTGACATTCGCGGTGTGCGTGTAGGATTGATGATTTGTGCGGACGTACTATATCCCGATTCATTTATCGAAATGAAAAAGCTGAATTGTGATGTCGTTTTTGTGCCGACGACGTCGCCGAAAAAAACGGAAACGCTTGCGGATAAATTGGAACGCGATGAAACTATTTTCGTAAAAGGCGCTCAAACTGCACGGGCGTATATCGCAAAATGTTGTGCGGTAGGAAAAATTTTTAATTCGCCGATTCAGGCAAGGAGTCTCATCGCTTCGCCGGAAGCTATTCTGCAGCGCGCCGGCTTGGATGAAGAAGAAAAACCGTTAATTATCTCGCAAACGTTGTCCATCGACTGGATACGTCATTATAAAACGAGTACTGAAAAAACATGAAAATTGGGTTCGTGGTTAATCCTAAGGCGGGCGTCACCAAAAGTGCGTATCAAGAAATCCAGGATTTTTCAAAAAAGCTAATTCGTGAACATCACCAGGTTGAAATCGCAGCAACGAAAGGGCGCGGCGACGCAACGATGATTGCGCGTGCGTTGGCGGGAAACAAGTTCGATCTCGTAGCGTCGGTAGGCGGCGACGGGACGGCAAATGAGACGGCGCAAGGACTCATGGATTCGGAAACCGCGTTCACCATTATTCCGTACGGCTCGGGCAACGGTTTGGCGCGGGGCTTGGCCATTCCACTCAATCGGGAAAAAGCCGTTCATGCCATGAGTTCGTTTACAACTAAACTCATCGACGTCGGCCAGGTTACGGACGGCGATCAGCAGCGATTGTTTTTCGGTTTTGCGGGAACAGGCTATGATGCATTTATAGGCAAATTATTCAACGAGCGTCACGGGCGGCGTGGTTTGTTGCGGTATGTGTATTTATCTTTGGCGGCGTACAATAAATTTAAGCCGGTTCCGATGGCGCTGATACTCAACGAGCAAGAAATCGCATGCAAACCCTTCGTGCTGGCCGTCGCCAATACCAATGAATATGGCAACGGAGCCATCATTGCGCCAAGAGCCGTGCCGGACGACGGTTATTTCGAAGTCTGCCTTTTGCAGGAAATGACTTTTTTTAAAGGGATACTTCACGGCTGGCGCCTTTTTAACGGATCGATTGCCGAATTACCGGGCGCAACCATGCTGCGGGCGCAGCAACTTGAAATCATTCCAAAGGAGAAAATCTATTACCACCTCGACGGAGAAGTTCAGGAAACGACCCAGCCTCTTAAATTTCGTATTTTGCCGAGACGGCTTAAAGTCATGGTCCCCACAGTCAAGAATATATCTTGACTCTAAGCACTTAAAAAACTAAGTTTTCAATGTTTAATACCGTTCTTTTTATTGTTCTCATCATGAACACCCATACTAATCCTATCAACAAAGTCGATTTCCTCAAAAAAGTTCCGATCTTCAGCGAACTTGCACGCAAAGATTTGGAACGTATTGCTCAAGTAGCTCATTCGAGAAAATATTACCGTGAAAACGTTATACTCATTGAAGAAGAAGCCGGACAAACGCTGTTTATCGTCATGAACGGCCAGGTCAAAATTTCCCGAGTCAGCGAAGACGGACGGGAAGTCATACTGGCGGTGATGGGCGAAGGCGATTTTTTTGGCGAACTTTCCTTGCTGGACGGTCAATCGCGGTCAGCTAACGTTACGGTTTTGAAAGATTCCGAAATGCTGCTCATTCATCGCGATGATTTTTTACGGTTGCTTAACGAATTTCCGCAAATTGCTATTAATTTATTACGGGAATTAGCCGGACGATTGAGGAAGTCAGACGCACAGATTAAAAGCCTTTCGTTAAAAAACGCAACCGGCAAAGTTACGGCCACGCTTTTAAGGCTTGCCGAAGACATCGGCGTGTTTGCGGATAAACAATTGGAAATATCCAACCTTCCAACGCAGCAAGATTTGGCCAATATGGCCGGGACGAGCCGTGAAACCATTTCCCGTGTTATTCAAAAACTGATCAATCGTAAGGAAGTTTTTAAGGAAGGCAATAAATTGATTATTTTAGATTACGAACGATTCAGAAAAGAGTATTCGTAATTTCTTTTTAAATTTTTATGTATGAAGCCAATCTCAACCCGAGGTTGGCTTTTATATTTAATGGATTTTATAATCGAATTGGTATATATTGAGCCTTCAAATTCAGAAAATGCCGGCGCATGAATTTTCGACCTAAAATATTGGTGTGCGAGCCCAATCCACAGACGATGGTGACGCTGACCACGATCCTCACGCATAATAATTATTCCATGGAAAAGGCGTATGACGGGCATGAAGTATTGGATAAAATTAAAACCCTTCATTATGATCTGGCGCTAGTCTCGGCAGACATGCCCGGAATTGATGGTTTCCAGGTGTGCAGGCTCTTGAAGGAAAGCGAACAAACCCGTCATATTCCGGCCATGATTATTGCCGCGATGAGCGATCATGTGACGCGCAATCGTGCCATCGAGTCGGGCGCGGAAGAATTTATCACCACGCCGATCAACCGCGTTGAATTGCTCGCTCGTGTAGTGACGCTGCTCCGGATTAAAAATTTACATGACACGCTTCAGCGCCAGATTCAGGAAAAAGAAGACGAACGGAAAAAATTGTCTCAAAAGACCAATGAACTTCGGATCCTGTCGGAAATCGCAAGAGTCGTGATTTCAGTCAAAGACCGGCAAAGCGCGATGAATGAGATTGTCAATCATATCCGAGACGCTTTTGCCGTAGAAGGCGTTCTTCTTGCTATACGCCATGAAGCCGCATGGACCATCGAATCGCTTTCGGACAATCTGTCGCAGCTTCATTCCGGACAAATTATTGATGAAACCGTTTCGATCTTCGACTATGTTTTACAAAACGAAAAACCCGTGATCGTCAATCATGTTTTGAACGACGGGCGTTTTTCGCCATTATTATCGCGGTTCACCGGTTTGTTAATTAGGACGGCGCTGTGTTCGCCGATATTTGTTCGCGGCTCGCTGATCGGCGTGCTGATCATTTTTAATAAAAAAGATTTGTCGTTATTCGAAACAGCCGATCTGACTTTGCTGATGACGCTATCGGGGCAAATTGCGCTCGCTATTGAAAACATGCAGCTTTTTGACCGGTTGTCGAGTTTTAATAAAAATTTGCAGGAACAAATCAGCGCCTCAACGCAAGCGCTGCTCGATTTGAAAAATTTTAATGAAAGTATTATTCAGAATATAAGTTCCGGTCTTATTACGGTGGATTTTTCAGGCAAGATCGTGTTTGCCAATCGCGCCGGCGCAGGCATTCTCGGTTACAACGAGATCGAATTGTTGGATAAGCATCTTGCCGATATCATCGGTTCCAAAGCGGCTCAAACCATTCTGCAGCCTCACGAGGGCGATACTAGCGTCGGCGCTGAAATATTGATTCAGACAAAACAGGCCAAAGACATCTATATCGGTTACACGACGAGTTTTCGCTATGATTCAGAAAAGAAAATGGTCGGATACATTCTCAGTTTCCGCGACATCACTCAAATCAAGGAAATGCGGTCGACGATTCTGAAAATGGACCGGTTGGTTTCGTTAGGTATGTTGACGAGCGGCATCGCGCATGAAATTCGCAATCCACTTGCCGGCATCAAAACGATGGCACAGGCTTTGGAGAAGGAACTCGGCTCTGACGATGCTCGATCGGAATATGTCAGCCGCATCATCAAACAGATCAATCGGCTTAACGAACTGCTCAAAGCGTTTTTTACGTATGCTAAGCCGGTGCGCCCAGAAAAAAAGTATTGCGATCTGGCCGCCATTGTCAAAGAAGTTCGCGAACTGACACGACAGCGCTGTGAAAACGAAAAAATCAACGTCGAGGAATTTTACGATCCGTATCTCTCCAAGTTGTTTGTTGACGAAAATCAGGTCGAACAGGTTTTGATCAATCTGATCATCAATGCCATTGACGCCATGAAACACGGCGGCGTTTTGACCATTGAAGCGCAAAATGCCAAACGAGCGTTGCCGCCACGCTTTACCGAGCCGCGTGAAATGATCGAAATAAAAATTTCCGATACGGGCATGGGCATTTCCAAAGACAATCTTAAATCCATATTTGATCCGTTTTTTACTACCAAACAAAATGGCGTGGGATTAGGTTTGTCGATCGTATATCGGATCATTCATGAGCATGGCGGCGAGGTGCTGGTCGACAGTGTAGAAAAAAAAGGAACGACGTTCACGATTTTACTTCCATTGCATGATCAATTACATAACGTCGATATTGACCGCCGCGTTTCAGTCGCGTAATTAATTTCCAAGGAAAATGTATGAAGAAAAAAGTTTTGGTTGTCGATGATGAAGAAGATTTAACATGGAGCATTTCGAAAAATCTTGCCAAGGACAAGGATATTTATGAAATCGTGTGCGTCAATAACGGCCAGGAAGCTTTGAACGTTCTTTCGCAGGTGCCGGTCGATCTTGTGGTCAGCGATATTAAAATGCCGGGTATTACCGGGCTTGATCTTCTCATGAAAATCAAAGAAACGTATGCCAGTACTAAAGTGATCATCATGACGGCTTTCGGTTCCGCCGATGTGCAGAAAGAAGCAACGGCACGCGGGTCGCTGTATTATATTGAAAAGCCATTTGAAATCGAAGACTTACGGACATTGATCAATAAAGCGCTTGCTGACAAAAAAGGTTTCGACGGCAAAGTAACGGATTTTCAATTATCCGACTTGATTCAAATGAACGTATTGGGGAGAATGGTAGCCGCGTTGGTAGTGACGAAAGATAAAGAGCGCGGAACGATTTACTTTGCCGAAGGCAATATCGTACATGCCGAATGTGGGTCTGTCGTCGGCGATGAAGCCTTTTACAAAATTCTTTCGTGGGAAGACGGTAAGTTCGAATTTCGCAAAGGCGAACGATCCGATCAGGAATCGATCACGCGAGGCTGGCAGAGTTTACTGCTGGAAGGCATGCGCCGGAAGGACGAAGTCACTCCCGAATCGAAAACGCAAATGAAGGAAGTGTCGAGACAAGAGAGCCTTGAAAAAATCAAAGGATGCCTGGCGGAATTTATCAAGCTGAAGGGCGTGGACTTGATTGCCATCGTCGATAGTTCAGGGTTTTCACGCGCATCGCTTCAAAATGATAAAAAAGAAGATGTCCTAGACATTACGAGCTTGCCAGGAATTGTCACACCGGGTTTAGAGTATTTGAGTAAGTGCAATACTGAAGTGAAAGGCAGCGGTTTACGTATTGTGACGATTGAGTACAACAATAAAACATTGATTCTTTCGCCTGTACCGACCGGCAATGAATGGCTGTTTATTGTTTGCGAGCCCGAAGTGAATTTAGGAGCAGTCCGGATGGCGATTAAAAAACAAGTACCGGTTCTAACAGATATTTTATAGAAAGCGTATTCATGGTTCTCCATCAGCCTAATGCGGTCGATTTACACATGCATTCCATTCACTCGGACGGACAATTGCCGGTTCAGGCTATTATTGACTTTGCGGCGAATGCCGGATTACGGGCGATTTCGATCACCGATCACGATACGGTGGAAGGCGTTGAAGAAGCGATGCAACTAGGGCATGAAAACGGACTTGAAGTGATTGCGGGTATCGAACTCAGTGCGACCATTGAAAACAGGGATATTCATATTTTGGGTTATTTTTTCAATCATAAAGACAAAAATTTTTTGAATCGTATCGCTCATTTTAAAAATGAACGCTACAATCGAGCTGAAAAGATGGTGCGTAAATTAAATAATGCCGGTGTAAAATTGCAGATGGATTCGGTGATGGAATTTGCCGGACAAGCGGCGGTAGGGCGGCCGCACATTGCCGATGCGATGGTAAAACACGGATTTGCCGAATCAATCGAAGTCGCATTTCGGGATTATATCGGTTACGGCGGAATTGCCTATGAGGATAAATTTAACATAACGCCGGAAGAAGCTATTCGTATCATTGCAGATGCCGGAGGATTGTCATTTCTTGCACATCCGTCGCTCCATCTCAAACAAAAATATTTATACCAGGTGATTCATTCCGGAATTAGCGGGATAGAAACGATTCATCCCAACCATTCTGAAAATTCATCAAGTTATTACAAACGTATTGTATTGCAACATGGCTTGCTTGAATCCGGAGGTTCGGATTGTCACGGCCGCAACGGCGAGATCAATATCGGCAAATATGCTGTACCGTATGCGGCTATTGAGGCGATGAAACAGCGATTGGAAAAGAAAGCAGGAGTGCCATGACACAAACTGCGGCTATTCATTCATTCCATCATGCCTATCTATCGGACAAGGAAGCACAGTATATCAACCAGATGACGATCAGTGATCTGGAGGCGATTCGATTGGTTTTAGACGGCGATTCGGTTATCGATTGGTTTCGCCTTGATTTTTCATCGGACGAACAAATCGAATTATTTCTTAGAGTAAATGGTTACGACATTACGCAAATTCAGGATATCAAGCGCATTGACCGGCTCCGGCGTGAGGCGATTGCATATCTTGATTTAAATTACCCGCATCGTCTGCCCGCCGAATTGCGGGAAACTGATATTCCAATTCAGAAATTATTTTATTGGGCATCGGGGTCGTCCAGGCGTTCAAAAATTCAAATGTTTGCATGTATGGTTTTGAAAATCATGCACACGCTCAATCATATTGATGCCCGTGAACTCATGCATCGTTGCGAATTTCGCGCATCAGAACTGTATATCGCCGTTGAGAAAAAAGTCGAGGACGCGATCGTCACGATGCAAAATGAAGGCTTTCACATCGTGGATTTCTACGGCAGCCACAAAGACAAATTCAGTATGGTAACTAAACTTATTTCAAAGAAAGAAAATCATGCGGCGGCCATTTATGATAAAATCCGATTTCGAATCATTACGCTTACGGTGTCCGATATTTTGCCGATGTTGTACTATCTCGGGAGAACAATTTGTCCGTTCAATTATGTGATTCCGGGGAGTTCCCACAATAGCCTGATTCCATTTCCGGATTTGCTGTCGCATTTTTCGCGGTTCGCACATTATGCCGCTTATTTACGAAAAACATCATTGCCATCCGGCAACATTAAGAACAATCCCAATCAATTTTCTGATCCGGGTTACAAAGTGATTAACATTGTCAGCGATGTGCCGATTCGCGTCGATGAATTGCTATACACGCCGGATTTTGCCGAACTCGGAAGGATTATTTTTGTACCGGTCGAATTTCAAATCATGGATCAGGAAACGTATCACAGTAATGAAGCGGGCAATAGCAATCATAAAAAATATAAACAACGGCAGTCTGAAGCCGTTAATATCCGCTTGGGAATTCATCTTACCGATAACGACTAACAATTTTCTCCATGCGCATTTCCGCCATTGTTCCTGTTTTAAATGAAGAATCCTTCATCGATTCGTTTCTGCAATGGCATTTGACGTTAAGCGGGATCGATGAATGGATTTTGGTTGATGGCGGCAGCAACGATCGGACGCTTGAGAGAATTCATGCGTTCCAATCACAATATTCCCAGCTAAGATTGATAGCGGGCGAACATTTACGTGGCCGTGCCAGGCAAATGAATGCAGGCGCTGCCTCGGCCGTCGGCGAGGTTTTACTGTTTTTGCATGTCGACTGCAAATTAGGTCAATTTGCTCCGGATGTTTTAAAAAACACATTGCGTGACGAAAAAATCATCGGCGGCGGCTTTTATAAAAAATATGAATACGAAACGGCGCTGTTGAAATTATATCGATCACTGATGAATCTTGTTCGAACCAAATGGCTGAGAAATTTAGTCGGAACGAATGCGATTTTTATTCGACGATCTGTTTTTGAAACGTTGGGTGGTTATCCTGAAGTTTCAATCCTGGAGGATATGATCTTATGCGATCGCATGAAATCCGCAGGAAAATTGGCTATGCTCAAACCGTATTTGATAGTTTCATCCCGCCGATATATTAAAGATGGGATTGTCAGGAGAATGATCATGGCGGTTCGAATTTTAATTCTGTTCAGAATTATGAGAGTAGAACCGAATCGATTGAAAATGTATTACCTGAAAACAGTAAAGGAATAAGTATTTTGCCAACGCTTCAGAACGTCGATACGATTTTGTTTGATTTCGACGGCGTGGTCATTCAAAGCATCGAAGATCACTACCGGTCGTGGAATCAGGCTTTTGCACGTTTTGGAATAACGGTGCAGTGGAATGATTTCGCAGTTTTGGAAGGCCAGAGTTTATACACTATCGCGTCTCAATTGTGCAAACTTTACAATGTTCCTCACGACGAACATCGAAAAATTGCCGCCGAAAAAAATGCCCTATATTTGACCACAGCAACTGTCCGTTTTTATGACGATATTTTTTCTGCCCTCGAATATTTACGAACGCAAAAAAAAATGATAGGTCTGGTGACCGGTGCCCATCGCGATCGTTTTGAACAAACGGTGGATAATGATTTTAAAAATAAGTTTGACGTCATTATTACAGCCGACGATGTCACCCACACCAAACCTGATCCTGAACCATTTTTAAGCGCTGCGGCGAAATTAAAAAAACTTCCGGCTAACTGCCTGGTAATTGAGAACGCGCCGCTTGGAGTCGAAGCCGCTAAAAATGCCGGCATGTTGTGTTATGCATTGACGACAACTTTGCCTGAGGAATTTTTAAGTAAGGCCGATTGGATCGGAAAAAATGTAACCGATGTCATTCATTTGATGAAAACATGCATGTCACTAACGTAAATCCGTATTCGAAATTGGCGGCCATCTATGACGGTATGATGGAACAGGTGGATTACCATCTTTGGGCGCAGTATATTGATTCGCTGCTTAAATTATTCGGACACGATGTAAGGAAAGTCTGCGAATTGGCTTGTGGAACGGGATCGCTGGCTATCGAGCTTTCAGGATACGGATATGAATTAACCTGTTCCGATCAATCGGCCGACATGATTGAATGTGCTGTGAATAAAGCTGCAAAAAAGAACGGAAAAATTTCGTTTTTTGTCAGCGATATGTGTACTTTTAATTCCGACCAAAACTTCGACGCGGTTATTTGTATTTATGACAGTATTAATTATCTCATGGACGAACTGAGTTTGAAAACTTTTTTTTTGAATGCTCACAGGTTGTTGAAAAAAAATGCCATTTTGATTTTTGACGCGTGCACGGAATTAAATTCGTTGGAGAATTTTGATAAGCGGTACGAAAACGATCGCCATCATCATTATGTCCGCCGCAGCCGGTATTTGCGCCAGGAACGCATCCAGGAAAATGAAATTGAAATGAGTAATGGCCAAAAAAAATATGTTGAAGTCCATCGTCAGAAAATTTATCCGCTGGAGGTATTCGATCGTACGATCGGGGAATTGCCGTTCGACATGCTTGCACGGTATTCGAATTTTTCATACGATCCTGGAACGGAAACTTCCGAGCGCGTTCATTTTATTTTGAAAGCAAAGTAGTATGATTGGTTACGAAATTATAGCCAAAAAACGGGATCGTCATGAATTAACCCGTGAGGAGATTGATGCTTTGGTTCGGAATTACTCCTCCGGAAAAATTCCGGATTATCAGATGTCGGCTTTTTTAATGGCGACGTATCTGAACGGGATGAGTTTTCAGGAGATCACCGATTTGACCTTAGCCATGCGCGATTCGGGGATCGTGTTGGACTTATCTGATATTCCCGGCGTCAAAATCGACAAACACAGCACCGGAGGAGTCGGCGATAAAATTTCGCTCATACTTGCGCCGCTGGCAGCTTCGATGGGCGTAACAGTTCCGATGATCAGCGGTCGTGGATTGGGGCATACGGGCGGTACTTTAGATAAACTTCAATCCATTCCGGGTTTTGATATTTTTATTTCCACGGATCGGTTTCGTTCGATTTTGAAATCCATCGGCGTCAGTATGATTGGACAGACGGAGGAGATTGCTCCTGCGGATCGAAAGCTGTATGCGCTGCGTGACGTGACGGGTACGATTGAATCGATACCACTCATTTCAGCGAGCATCATGAGTAAAAAATTGGCCGAAGGCATCGACGCATTGGTTTTGGATGTAAAAGTTGGTAACGGCGCTTTTATGAAAACGCTGGATCGTGCTGTTGATTTGGCCCAGCATTTGGTAATGATTGGAGAAGGCGCCGGTAAACAAACCATTGCGTTGCTGACCAGTATGGATGAACCGTTGGGACAGGCGATTGGCAATTGGCTTGAGGTTGCTGAATCCATTGAAGTCTTAAAAGGAAAAGGCCCAACCGATATTCGTGAATTGTCGGTTATCCTTGCGGCTTATATGAAGAGTATGGCCGATCAAAAAATTTCGTACGATGTTGCCTATAATATCGCAGCTGAAAATTTAGACAACGGCAAAGCTTTTTCTAAATTTATCGAATTAGTAAAACATCATGGCGGAGACTTCACTTTGATTCAAAATCCGCAGAGATATCCTAAAGCTGCTTTGATAAAAGAAGTAACCGCTCAAAATGAAGGATTTGTCGTGTCGATGAATACGTACGAGATAGGAATGACGGGTATTCTGATCGGAGCCGGCAGGCAGACGAAAGAAGACTCCATTGACCATACGGCAGGAATAATCCTTCACAAAAAAGTTGGTGACTCAATAAAAAAAGGCGACTGCCTGGCGACGATTTATACCGAACGCGAAACCCGTCTCGACGAAGCTTCACGTAAATTGCTGAATGCGTATCGGATAGATTTTAACGCGCCAGACAAACAGCCTCTTATTTTGGGAGTTTTGGACAAAAACGGATTTCGTTCGATTTAATTGTAAATAGGGTTCATGTTGAAACAATCATTTCATTCTTAACGTAACACTACCGGCTAGACTTATGGCAAAGAGAAAGGCGAAAGTATCCAAAACTTCCGCGAGTAAGAAAAAGAAACCCAAACGTTCTTTGACAAGCGTTTCCAAACCGCAACCTGTTGCCCGAACTCCGGAAATGGAAGCAGCGGAACAACAGCGTCTGCAAGCTGAAAAAAGAGAGAAACAAAAGAAAGAAGATTTTGAATTGATCGGCCGGGCCATTGCTGGCAATCAACAGGCTTACAAGGATCTGATGCAGCGTTATCAATCGCAAATTTTTAGCCTGATGTACCGCATGGTACATTCGACGACGGAAGCCGAAGATTTAGTACAGGAAGCATTTATGAAAGCTTTTGGTTCATTGCCAAATTTTAATTATGAATATGCTTTTAGTACGTGGTTGTATAAAATTGCAACAAACAATTGCATCGATCATTTACGGAAGAAAAAATTGCAGACGTTTTCGATCGATACGCCGGTGACTTATAAAGACAGTACGTATAATATCGAAATCCCGGATCTGACGTACTATCCCGAGAAAGAAATGATGCGCAATGAGCGTAACTCCATCATCAAAGTTGCGATCGACGCATTACCGGAGAAATATAAAACGGTTATTTATTTGAGGCACACGGATGAATTGTCCTACGAGGAGATTTCGGAGTTGTTAAAAATTCCGATCGGCACGGTCAAAGCGCGCATTTTCAGGGCGCGTGAAATGCTTAATAAATTCCTGAAAGGAAAAGTTGAAAAAGGTTCGTAAGTATGAAATTGGTTAAAACAGGGTTATTAGTTTCGATATTTTTTTCCGGTTCCGTGATCAATTTGGCTTCACAATCTAACATTGAAAGCCGAAACCGCGAAGATGAAAAGGAATTGAAAGTCAAAGTCGAATATGCCGCCGGTGATTTTTCTGTGCGCAAAGCTCAGGAAGATAAACTGTATATTATCCGATCGGAATCTCAAAAAACCTCGATTGCTCCGAAAGTCTCTTATTATAAAAGCGGGAGCTCCGGATTTTTGAATTTGGAGATGGATCAAAACACTTCGGTTGATGTATTTGATTTCGGAAAACAAAATTGGTCGCTGGAATTTTCGGACAAAATTCCGATGTCGTATAATTTCGAATTAGGCGCTTGCAATGGTGAATTTGATTTTACCGACCTCCGCGTAAAAGATCTTACGTTATCGATGGGTGCAAGTAAAGCCAATGTTTATTTCCGCGCGCCTAACCGCGATCAGATTTATCTGATGAAAATCGAAGCGGGCGCTTCCAAAATGATGATGAGCGGATTGTGCAATGCTAATTTCGAAAAAATGGAATTTGAAGGCGGCGTCGGTTCGTATATTCTCGATTTTTCAGGTGAATTAAAAAGAGATGCGAGAGCTAACATTACTGTCGGTCTGGGGAAAGTCATTATCAAAGTTTCCCGTAATGCGAATGTTAAAATAAGGACGGATGAATCGTTTTTTTCCACTTGTAGCATTAGTGAAGCCGATTTTGATAAAAAACAAGACGGATTATATTTATCACGTAATTTTAGTTCTGAAATGCCGGTACTGGATCTGCGCGTAGAGGCCGGTCTTGGTAAAGTCAGCATCGTGTCAACGGAGTGATCGGGTGTCCGTCATATGAAATATTTCAATTTGTTCTTGGTAATAGCGGCTATCTCGGTATTTGGCCAATCGATGGAATACCGGATCGAAACGGCAAAAAATTATGAAAAAGAAGGTCAATTCGACAAAGCTTTGTCCATTTATGAAGAACTTTATAAAAAAGATTCGACCAATTTCGATCTAATTTCGCGTCTTAAAAACCTCTATAAAATCACCAACAATCATTCCGCACGAATCGGTATCGTCAAACGGCAATTGATCGAAGACTCCTCAAATGTTGCTTTGATTGCCGAGTTAGCAGATGCGTACTACCGTAATAAGAATATTGAATTTGCCAAAACGCTTGTTGATAAAGCCGTCCGGCTGTCGGGGAAATCGGTTTCCAGTTATCGGCTCATCGCAGCGATGATGATCGAAAACCGTTGGTTTGATGAAGTTGAACGCGTTTATCAGTATGCGCGAAAAACGCTGCTTCAGGAGAATTTGTTTGTAATAGAAATGGCCAATCTTCACATGTATCGCGGCGATTATTACAATGCGACGAAAGAATTATTCAAATACTACAGGATGAATGTCGGTGTTTTTTCGTACTTGCAAACACAACTTAACCAATTTCCCGATACGGAAAAAGATAACGCTTCCGTGATCAAAGCGATCAAAGAAGAGTTGATCGCCCAGCCTAAAGACCGGTCGATTCACCGGCTTTTGATCGACCTATATTTAAAAAATAAAAATTACGAGTTGGCTTTTGAACAAAGCAAACAGTTGGATCAATTGACAGGTAAAGATGGGATTGAAGTATTGAATTTTGCTAATCTGACTTTTCAGAGCGAAGCTTACGAAGTTGCCCACAAAGCTTTTACATATTTTCTTACATTGTATCCCAATTCTCCACAAGCCGAAATCGGTCTGGCAAGATGTTACGAAAAGATGGACGGCTCGGTTCATCATGCTTTCGATACAGCCGACACCACTTCGAAGGTAAAGGAACATACTTTCTCCAACGAAGCCGTCAGAATGTACCGGACGATTATAAATAAGTATC
>JABWBZ010000031.1 GCA_013359335.1 bacterium | reverse complement strand
GGCGACCCGGTCAACGGCACTGGAATACTTGATCCTTCCGGTGGTGATAAACGTATGATGCTCACAACAGGGCCGTTATCATTTGCACCCGGGCAAACTCATCAATTGATCTATGCCGTTGTGGCAAAAACCGGAGCAGATCGGATTGCAGCAATTATAAATCTGCGTTCTGAAGTTGATGCCCTTGCATCAGCAGGTGCATCAACTGTATTTAGAGATCCAATTTCACATACGCAGAATGCAACGAATATCACCAGCATTTCTGCGAAGATTCATGGAATGGTTTTGCCAAACCGGCTGTCAACGATTATCAGTGTTGAATACGGAGAAACTGTATCTTATGGCTTAAGTAAAGTCATTACAACTTCCTCTGACTCCAATTCGGTTGCAGTTTCAACAACTTTGACCGATTTACAGCCTAATACGATTTATCATTATAGGATTGTCTCTTCTAATGCAACCGGTAAAACTTTTGGTTTAGATCAGTCATTTACCACCGGTGCAGCGGAGCCACCCGGTATTCTAAAAACTTTTGTTTCCGAAGTCACGTCAAATTCTGCCCGCTTGAATGCCATTGTGGATCCCGGAAACATCGAGACGATTGTTTATTTTGAAAGCGGGGAAACTACACAATATGGAAGAGCTGATACGGCATTGACATTAGATGGATCTGCAATAGATACAGTTTCTGTTGTTTTAAATGGTTTAAATGAAAATCAAAGCTATCATTATCGCGTTCTCGCAATCAATGTTATTGATACTATTGAAAGCGCGGATAGTACATTTAGTACCATAGCCAAGCCATTGAATTTATGGATGACCGTGCACCAAAATCCTGTTTTAACACACTATGCCGATATTTTTGTGATAAGCGACACCATGCTACATGCTGCTCCAATTGTCAAGAGTGTTTTAAATAATGATACCACAATTATTCCGATGACGATCATACCTTCAACCCAGTCGTACAAAGGTTCCGTAGTTTTTACTTCAAATGGATTTTATACTTTTATTGCTTCAGGAATATCAGTCAACAACTCTTCGACTTCAATTTCTAAAACCTATTCTGTCACACTTGCCAAACGAGGTCAGATTAGCACTGTAGCGTTACAGGACGGAAGCATGCGGCTAATTATACCGGCTGATGCGTTGCAACAGGAGCGTTATGTAATGGCTAGCAAGATTATTCAAAATGGTGAATCAATCTATGATGTTTCATCGTTCGAAGCTGAGCGGGAAATGGAAATTATTTTACAATACCGTCCTGAGCAATTCCAAAATGAAAGCAATTTGTTTATTTATTGGCAAAACGGGGAAGATTGGATGCCTGTGCAAAGTCAAGTTTATCCTCGTGAGAATCAAATCAAAACTCATGTGAAAAAACTTGGCAAATTTAAAATCATGAACAATCCGCATTATTCAGGCTCAAATATTGTTCCAAATAATTATACTTTGAAAGCCAATTATCCTAATCCATTTAATCCGACTACAACTATTGCATATGATTTGCCGAGCGATGGCCGAATAACCATTACGATTTACAATCCGTTAGGACAAGTTGTGAAGCAATTGGTCGATGGTTTTCATCACGGCGGGAGCTATACGGTGCAATGGAATGGATTGAATGATGCAGGACAGCAGGTTGCGAGTGGGGTTTATTTCTATCGTTTACAAGCTGGTCAAGTTGTTAAAACTAATAAAATGTTGTTGTTAAAATAGGATAAAAGCCATGAAAAAAATATTGTTTGGTCTTTGGGTTGTAGCTGGTTTTATTGCTTGTTCGGGTTCGACTGATCACGATGATCTTAGTTATGCCCTTGAAATTGTTAGCGGGTGGAATGCATTGGCCAATGCTCATAATGACTCAGCGATAATTTATTTTGAGAACGCCATCAACTTCGATTCGAATTCGGCAATAGCGTTCGCGGGTTTAGGCTGGGCGGAAATGCGCTTGAATGATCTTAATGCGGCTGCTGAAACTTTTCAGCGAGGTTCCACAAAGCATCCGGTACCATCCGATCTGTTTGCAGGATGGGCTTTTTTATTGAATGCAATGAAGAACTATGCTACCTCAAACAGCGTGGCCGATTCTGCATTAGCCATTGATGCCGGTTGGGAATTTACAGTACAATCGGCCATTAATTGGCAGGACCTGACCATAACAAAAGCTGCCAATTATTATGCATTGGGTGACTATGTCACTTGTTTGGAAGAAGTAAAAATATTGAACCCCGATTTTGTGGTTAATATTGGCACTGATATTGGCCAAGCAGCGCTGGGAGCTGAAATTGAACGACTCAGGGGAATACTTGCTGATTAAGCGATTCTCAGAAATTTATTTTTTTATTTTTTTCTAAGATTTCAACAAATGAATCAGCAAATTCCTCCCTCCTTTCACGACTACATCGAGCGTGTTTTAGGCAATCGCAAAGATCTTTTTTTGTCGGGACTGGAGTTCGGTAAAAAAACTTCGATCAGGATCAATACGCTTAAGACGGATAAAAATACATTAAAAAATATTTTATCGCGTGATGGATTTGTTTTGCGCGATTTGGACTTTGCCGATTATGCGTTGATAGTTGATGAAGAAAACGGATTGATCAGTAAAACGATCGAACATTTTCTCGGTTTGTTTTATATCCAGTCTGTGGCATCGATGGTTCCGCCGATCGTATTGGATCCGCAGCCGGGTGAGATGATTCTCGATATTTCCGCAGCGCCGGGATCGAAAACCACGCAGATTGCGCAATTGATGCAAAACCGAGGCGTCGTTGTGGCGAATGATTGGGACGGCAAACGCATCAAGACGCTATCGCATAATCTCGACCGGATGGGCGTGCTTAATACGGCGATGGTTAACATGGGCGGCGAGCGTATCGGCAATTTATTGCCCGCGTCATTCGATAAAATTCTGGTCGATGCGCCGTGTTCGGCGCTCGGCGTCATCCACAAAGCTCCGCAAGCCGTTGCCAATATCCCCATGCTCCAGAAATTCGTTTTCATCCAGGAACAGCTCATGGTTAGCGCGATCAAAGCCGTAAAAACCGGCGGAACGATTGTGTATTCGACGTGCACAATTTCCCCTGAAGAAAATGAAAAACTAATTCATACATTGATTACCAAATATCCTCTGGAAATTGAAGAAATGATTTTGCCAAATGGCTTGCACTGGATGGAAGGACTGACACGGGTCGGTGACGAAACGTTTCATCCGTCATTGGCTAAAACGGTGAGGCTGTTGCCTTCTGAAATTAATCCGGAAGGTTTTTTTATTACCAAATTGCGGAAAACAGGCGATGTAATTGTCAAAAACGATAAGGAGCCGTTTCACAATAAAAAAATCAGGTTTGAATTTCACAATGCGGACGATCGCAACATTCGAAATATGACGGCGTATTTCGGGGAACGATTCGGAATCGATCCGGAATTTTGGAAGCCGTATTTATTTGTCATCAAGGAAGATGAAATTTTGATTACTTCAAGTGAATGGGCCGGAAAAGAATCGATGCTGAATCGAATTTACACGCATCGCGTCGGGACGCGTTTAGCGCGGACTCGCCGGGAAGGGGAGTGGAAATTATCGACGAACTTCGCTCAACTGTGTCATCAGCACATTACTAAAAACCGGATTGAGCTTACGGATTTAAAAGAGATCGAGACGTTTATCGAGGCTGGAACGATTCGCCGGGAATTTGAAATCAAACAAGGCGGCGTTGTGGTCTTTACCGACGGATTGCCGCTGGGCTGCGGCGTTATGCATCAGGGCAATTTAAAAAGTCAGATGCCGAAGAGCCGTAAAGTCATCGGCGTTGATTTTGATTAAAATTTAAATCCGATGCCAACCGATGTTTTCTTCGTGATCGGATCGTAGCCGAAGGAAATTCCTGATAGACCGTACTTTTTATTGTAAGCATTCGCTGAATTACGAGCGCTCAAGATATTCCAAAAAGTCGACCCCATGACTAATGCCGTTCCGAGTAATGCTAAACCGTCACCTGGCGCACCTCCTGTTGCATCATCATCGTTATCATATCGAATAGTTTCGACGATATGGCCAAATACCATAAGTGTTCCCGCAGCTCTTAATCCCATGCCGATTCCACCCCGGGCATAATCTTTAGCATAAAAATTTCCCACCGATGGTCCAATCAATCCGCCGTACACCAATAATGACGTTGCAGTGACAAGTTGGATGCCTTCAACATTTGAATCCCCGATTGAGAAAAGTGCGATGCTTGCTCCAATTGGAATGAGTGTGTGAGCCAAAGCCAGGTTCATTGCTTTCGCCGGATTTTTGGGTGTGAGCGATTGTTTGGTTTGGTCAGAAAGAGCGTGAGCAAAAATTTGTTTTTTGACCAGAACTACTGATCGGGTCGAATCTAATTCGCCGGCCACTAAGGAGTAATTCAAACTTAAAACAGCGGCAATGAGTATAAATAATAGTTTCACGGTAACCTCCGAATTTAGATTATCCGTGATAAGGGCGAATTTAATGCCGTTTATCGAGCATTTGATAATACGGTAGATAAGGGGTGCCGGTTAGAACTGATAAGCTAATGTAAAATCACACTGTCAAAAAAACATTGCTCTGAACTGATTGGTGGTAGTTAAATAGCCGCCGGCTCATTTCCAGGCTTCCATTTAATATTACAACCAATGCTTGGCCGTTGGTCAGAATTAGGGATTTGTCCGGCGAGAACGGCATCGATCGCTGCTCGAATATCTTTACCGGTTACCGGAATGCTATTACCCGGTCTGCTGTCATCCAATTGTCCGCGGTAAACAAGTTTCAGCGATCCATCAAATAGAAAAAGATCCGGCGTACACGCTGCGCGATAACTTTTTGCAACTTCCTGCGATTCATCATAAAGGTACGGAAAAGTAAATCCAACGCGCCTGGCTTGCTCGCGCAAACCGTCCGGAGCGTCCTCGTGATAGACGGATGCATCGTTTGAACTAATGGCGACAACGCCGATTGAACGGTAATCCTTTCCTAATTTTGCCAATTCTTTTTCAACATGCACCACATAGGGACAATGTTTGCAAATAAACATTACGAGAAGAGCCGGTTTATCAGCAAACGATTTGAGTGTAAACCGTTTTCCCGATACGACGTCGGGCAAATCGAAATCAGGAGCTTTGGTTCCCAACTCTGTCATATTAGAAGGCGTGCGCGCCATAGATTTCCCTTTTAATAATGTTATGAAAAAAAAGTTTTTTTTGATTTCATTTCTCAAATAAAATCGGAATCGGATCGATCTGGCCATTGCCGCTGCTGTAACCGTCATACCATTCCGTGACGACACGATCCCACATTTCGAAATGAAGGTGTCCGGAATAACCTTTTTCGCACAAAGGTTCTTCGAGGATATAACCAAGCCGTTCGCCTTTTTTAACTTTCTGGCCTGGCACGACGACAGACGAAGACATGTGAGCGTACATCGATGTGAAAATTCCGTACGGTGTATCATGTTTCACCCACACAATGTTTCCGATGGCACAGCTTTCCAGGTGCGCTTTCAGAACTTCTCCATCCGCGACGGCAATAACTTCCTGGATGACTTCGTAAAAAGCATTATCCGTTGCGACGTCGCTGGCCAGATCGACGCCGTCGTGGCCATTGCGCGTCAAGCCGTGAAAAAGCCGCGTCCGGTGGCGGAATAAATTAAAATAAGCGATTGCGTCGTAGGAAACAGGGCTGGTTAATGGATGTCCAAAAACCTTTTTATCAAATGATAAAATCCGAATTGATGCGGGCAACGCCACGACGGAACGGTTGCGGATCTTGAAATAAAAAAATTGTGCCGTCGAGTCATGGGTAAACATCAGTGCGGCTTTTGCCGGGCTGTAATTATCTTGGACGCCATGAAGCGAGCCTTCGAATCCAAATGACCGGTATTCGAATAAATCACCTTTCGAGTGTTTTGCCCGCCTGCCAGTCAGTTCGAATTCAATACAATCAAATCTGGAACGGTCGACCGACGGATCGCAATCTTCACGATTGCCCGCGTCGACAATGAGCGAATAAGTTTTACCGGAATCGACTGGAAATTTAAACCATTGTTCGCCTGGGAGAATATTTTGGAATATCGAATCGGACGTGATCGCTATTGGCATTTGCTCCTCATCCGGCCGATATGCCCAAATCGATTTGCCATCAACTTCCTCCTGATACAATACCGGGCGCGGTGACGCACCAAACGGCATATTGCCGCAGGAAAAATTAAACATTATGAGGCAAAGTAGCATTAATCGCATGGGATGAACATAAAACGCTGAGGAGAAATAAGCAAGTGAAACTAAAAAACAAAGACCGCCGATGACAACCAGTCACCTGCGGCCTTTTTTTGTTCTCCTGGTGGAAGGAGTATCTTCAATTAATAATGAAGAATTAACAATTAAGCTCCATTCATTCTTTTAACTCACCAATAGATTTGCTTTTTTGTAGACGCATGGTGTTGCTGACTAAGTCGCGGAAATCTTCGTATTGAGCGTATTGTTTTTTGAAGGTTTCATCGACGTTTTCAAGCATAGTTTTGACTTCGCTCAATTCTCTGTTTTTAGCCCAATAGCTTTCTCGCATGATTTCAGCGTATAAAATGACGCTTGAGAGAAGCTGGAACTGCGCAACATTCGTTTTGTTTTCTGATGTATTCAAACGAATAGGTTCGTCCTGTTCGGACACATTTTTTCCGTCCGGCGATTTGTAACGCATGGTGATTTTCCCGATTGAATTGGCCGAAGAATTTTTGAGTTTGATTTCATACACAGCCGTGACCGTGTGGCCGGAACCGATTTCGCCGCCATCGACTTTATCATTACGAAAATCTTCGTCTTTGACGTCACGTTTTTCATAGCCGATCAATCGATAGCGGCTGACGGTTTCTTTGTCGAATTCCACCTGGATTTTCACATCCTTGGCAATGACTTGCAACGTACCGGTGAGTTGTTCGACGAAAACGCGTTTAGCTTCCGATAAGTCATCGATATAATAATACGTGCCGTCGCCTTTAGTGGCCAATTGCTCGATCAAAACGTCGTTGTAGTTACCCATACCGAAGCCACACGCTGTGAGCGTGATACCTTTATTTTTAAATTTTTCGATTTGCTGGAGCAAACCTTGTGAGGATGTTTCGCCGTTATTCGCCACGCCGTCGGTGCATAAAATTACGCGATTGATTGCATTGGGGTCGAAATTCTGCGAGGCAAGCTGATAACCTTTCCACAAACCCGCTTCGGCATTGGTCGAACCTTCGCTGAAAAGTCCATTCACCGCTTCTTCGATCGCTTCTTTATTGGCGGTAGAATTCAAAACAATTTGCGCCTGCGAACCGTACGTGACGATTCCGACGCGATCGTTGCTGCGTAATTCTTTGATCAAAAGTCCCAACGTTTTTTTGACTAACCCAAGACGATTTTCAATATCCATCGATCCTGAGACATCGATCACGAAAGCCAAATTCGCAGGCTTACGATTTTCCGCTTTTACTTCGCGGCCTTTGATTCCAATTTTGACGAGCTGATAATTTTTACTGATCGGTGACGCCAGGCTGAATGAATGAATCGCAAAAGTTTTTTCATTTGGAACGGAGTAATCCTGTCGAAAATAATTAATAAATTCTTCCACGCGAACGGCATCTTTCGGCGGCAACTCGCCGTGTGAAATGTAATTACGCACCAATGCATACGAGCCTGTACTCACGTCAGCGCCGAATGTTGATAGATGATCGTCTTCCGTGTCGATGAAAGGATTGGTACCGTAATCGTGATGGTACATATCCCAATATTTTTCTCCGTTGGGCGGATTCAGCGGAACATAACCTCCGTTGCCGCCGATGGAGCCGATTCCACTGGCCACACCTAAAACGCCTTTCCCGGCAGCAGCTTTGTTGGTTTTAAGTGCATGCTTTTCTTGTATGGCCATGTCTAATAATTTTTCTGTCTCCGCTTGTTCTTTTGCAGTTTTAGGTTTGATGTCTTTAGCGGCAAGCGTTGTGGTGTTGGCATCGCCTTGAACTAAAATTTTCAGAGCAAGTTCTAGATATGTTTCATTGCCAGAAATTACATCAACATCTTCTACTTTTAAATTTTGATAGAGGTTGAGACTTGCGAGTAAATCGTATTGGCCGTTTCCGATGTTTGTAAATACGAAATACCCGGTTGAGTCGGTTGGTGTTGTGATGCCGGTGCCGATCAATTTCACTACGACATTACTCAAAGGCTTTCCTGTTGTAGCGTCGGTGATTGTTCCTGAAATTTGGCCGTTTCCATTCGCTCCTCTTAAAAATGAGACGAGCGCAATCAAAGCGATCGCAACGGCTGACAGATACACGAGTTTTCTCATAACTTACTCCTAAGTAATTTTTTAGAGGTTTAACATCGGAGGTCATTTCAATTCCCATGTGTCGGTTTCGATAGCAACCTGAACAAAAATCGCTTTAAAATAATTTTGCTAAAATTTTGCATTGAAGATGTGAATAATCGCTTTTTTTGAACTTGTGGCGCAGGTTGAATTTGTCTATATTGAAGCGCTTCAAAAAACGAATTCATCGCTGTATTATTCATCTTCAAAGAGGAGACCCATCATGTTGATGCAGGGCAAACAAGGTTTGATTTGCGGCGTCGCTAATAAACGCAGCATTGCGCACGCGATTGCCAAAAGTTTACACCGCGAAGGCGCGAAACTGGCGTTTACGTATCAGGGCGAACGACTTAAAAAAAATGTCGAGGAAATCGCTTCGGAATTAGGCAGCAGTTTATTGTACAACTGTGACGTGTCGAAAGACGAAGACATCAAAAAGCTTTTTGAAGATGTAAAAAAAGATATGCCGTATTTGGATTTTCTTGTACACGCGATTGCATTTGCGAACAAAGAAGATCTCGAAAAAAATTTTCACACGACGACGCGCGATGGATTCAAGCTGGCGCACGACATCAGCGCCTATTCTCTCATCGGGATGGCCCGAGAAGCGATGCCATTGATGCAGGAAAAAGGCGGTGCGATCGTGACGTTGACGTATTACGGCTCTGAAAAAGTTGTTCCAGGCTACAACGTCATGGGCGTAGCCAAAGCGTCGCTCGAAGCGAGCGTGCGTTATCTTGCCGCGGATCTTGGCGCTTCGAATATCCGCGTCAATGCCATTTCCGCCGGACCGATTAATACCCTCGCGGCGCGCGGCATTTCCGGTTTTACAAAAATTTTGGAAATCACTCCTCAAAAGGCACCGCTTCGCAGAAACGTCGAAGTCGATGAAGTCGGCGATGCCGGCCTTTTTATGTGCAGCCCTTGGTCACGCGGCATCACGGGCGAAGTTTTGTATGTCGATTGCGGATATAATATCGTCGGGATGTGAGATTGAATGATGAAATTAGACAGCGAAGAAGCGGTTCGCCGATTAAAAAAAGTTGCGGAACTTTACGAACTGTTTTACCAGTTGTCCAAATTTTGAGTTCGTCAACTCGCCTCATCTGAATGCAGCTAAGAAATTTTTTCAGCAAAGAAAAGAAATGTTTCAGCGTCTGAGAAATGATCAAATTACCAGGTGAATGTTGTGGGCACCGATTTAGTCGTCATTACATTATTAATGTTTATCGCGGCTGTATTGTATTCATCCGTCGGTCACGCCGGCGCGTCCGGTTATTTGGCTGTGATGGCTTTATTCAGTTTTGAACCGTCCGTGATGAAACCGACGGCGCTGGCGCTGAATATCGTTGTCGCCGTAATCGGAACGTGGCGTTTTTATCAGGCCGGGTTTTTTTCGTGGAAATTATTTTTTTGGTTTGCCGTGGCTTCTATTCCAATGGCGTATGCCGGTGGGGCTATCGATGTACATATTTCAGTTTATAAAATTCTTGTCGGCGTTGTTTTGCTATTGGCTGCGCTCAGATTGTTTGTCACTTCTTTATTAAAAGGCACAGAAGCGGTCAAAGAACCGCCGCGTTGGGCGTCACTGGCCAGTGGAGCGGGAATCGGGTTTCTGTCAGGATTGACCGGAGTTGGCGGAGGAATTTTCCTGACACCGCTTTTAATTTTATGCAAATGGTCAACGGCCAAAACCGCTGCGGCCGTGTCGGTAACATTTATTTTGGTCAACTCTATTGCCGGACTTGCCGGCAATTGGAAAAATGTTAATTTGATTTCCGAATTCATTCCGTATTTTGCCGCGGCCGTTGTAGCCGGAGGAATGGTTGGAACTTATCTCGGCACGAAACGATTCGACACATCGACGCTTCGGCGCGTACTCGCGGTGGTGTTGGTTTTTGCCGGAACGAAAATGATTTTTTTGTGAAAGCATGAATTCTAAATTTTTTATTTCCATGTTAACTGCAGAAGACATAATTCGTGAATTGCATTTACAGCCGCATCCGGAAGGAGGCGCATTCCGCGAAACGTATCGTTCTTCCATCGAAGCAAAAATATCCGACCCGCGTTCTGTTTGTACGGCGATTTATTTTTTATTGCGGGAGCATCAACGTTCTGAATGGCATCGTGTGAAACATGACGAAATCTACCATTTCTACTACGGCTCGCCGCTTGAATTGCTGATGATAAGTCCACAAGGCGAATTTACACGTTCAATCTTCGGCGTGAATTTACAAGACGGCGAACGCCCTCAGATTATCGTTCCTGCCAATTACTGGCAATCGGCGTGTTCTCTTGGCGATTATACTCTGTATGGTTGTACCGTTTCACCGGGATTCGATTTCAAAGATTTTGAAATGTCTGATACTTCACAATTGAAAAAAATATTTCCAAACCTTCCAAACATTTGACCCGAACCTCCGTAATACACCTGCCATTTAAAACAGGAGAAAAGTTATGCATGCCGTTTTTATTAACTCCAAACAACAACTTCGCGCCGGTTGGAGAATCGGGGTATTCATAATCGCTTATTCGATCGTGTCTTTTCCTTTTGCGGCACTTACGGTTGCTCTTATGAGCGCTGCCGGCATTACCAAAACGATGAACGAAGCCATTCTCAAATTAGTACTGACTTTGACGAGCGTGGTCGCGTCATACCTGTTGCTCAATTATATCGACAAAAGAAAATTTTTATCACTTGGAATGAATCTGGATTCACAGGCAGGCAAAGAATTAGGTTGGGGGCTTTTGATCGGTTTTTTGTTACAAATTTTTACGGTTTTAATTCCGGTTTTGTCGGGCAATACCAGCATTCAATTGGCCGAATTGAGCGGAGAATATTTTACAACAGGTTTTTTAATCAATATAATTTTGTTCATCATCGTAGGCTTCAATGAAGAAATTCTTTTCCGGGGATATATCTTTCAAGCGATGACGGAAGGAACCGGTAAGTTAATAGCCGTTTTATTTTTCTCTATACTTTTTGGGGCGGTTCACCTCGGCAATCCGAACGTTTCGTTTTTCGGTTTCGCCAATATTGTGTTGGCCGGAATTTTATTATCGTTGGCGTATTTGCAAACGCGCTCCTTGTGGCTTCCGATCGGCATCCATATCGCGTGGAATTTTACCGAAGGCTACGTTTTAGGTTTACCGGTCAGCGGCACGACGATTGAAAAACCATTGACCATTTCACAAACCAACGGAGCCGATTGGCTGACGGGCGGTGCGTTTGGCCCGGAAGGCGGCGCCGCGTGCACGCTGATCTGCGCGCTGGCGTGTGTGGTCGTTTGGAAATTTTTCAAACCTTCGGAAAAAATGAATCAAGCCGTGAATGAAGCGATGGCGGTGGAAGCGTTTAAGCCGAAAGAAACGGGTGCTGTTGTCGAAGGGTAAAGCTGATTCGATTAATTTGAAAATGAAAAACCCTCCAAAAAAATATTTTGGAGGGTTTTATTTTTACTTTAGCTTTTAAATCTACTTAATTGCTTCGACCACAATAGCCGCACCCTGACCGCCACCGATGCAGGCTGAAGCGAGGCCGTGTTTTTTGCCGCGGCGTCGAAGTTCCAAAAGCGCCGTCAATGTCAAACGCGCACCGGAAGCAGCCAGGGGATGGCCGAGCGCAATCGCGCCACCATTGACGTTGGTGACTTCGCGGTTGAGGCCGAGTTCTTTTTCTACGGCGATGTACTGGGGCGCGAACGCTTCATTGATTTCCACAATATCCATGTCGGCGACTTTTAAACCAGCGTCTTGCAACGCCTTTTGCGATGCTGGGACAGGGCCGATGCCCATGATCGAAGGTTCGACGCCTGCGATACCCCAACTTATAATGCGTCCAATCGGTTTCCAGCCTTTGGCTTTGGCATTGTCCATCGTCGTGACGATGACCGCGGCGGCGCCGTCGCAAATGCCGCTCGCATTACCGGCTGAAATGGTTCCGTCTTTTTTGAAATAAGGCGGCAGCGTGCTTAATGCTTCAACGGTTGTTTCGGGACGCGGATGTTCGTCCGTGTCAAATACTTTTACGCCTTTACGCGTTTTGATTTCGATCGGAGCAATTTCTTCTTTCAATCGGCCGCCGAGTATGGCGTCTTTGGCGCGCATTTGGCTGAGATAAGCGTAAAGGTCGCAATCCATTCTTGAGATTTTTAATTTGTCCGCAAGATTTTCCGCCGTTTGCGCCATTGAAAAACCGCAGAACGGATCGGTGAGCGCTTCCCACAGTTGATCTTCAAATTTATAAGGTTGTCCAAGGTTCGTGCCGAAACGCGTTCCACGAACCACGAACGGCGCTTGGCTCATGCTTTCCGCCCCGCCGGCGAGCACCGTTGTTGATTCGCCGATCAGAATTTGTCGGCACGCTTCGATGATGGCCTCGAACCCCGAGCCGCACAGGCGGTTGAGCGTAAGCGCCGGCACGGTAATGGGCAAACCGGCTTTCAACGCGACGTGACGCGCAAGATAGATAGCGTCGGCGCTTGTCTGTGATGCATTGCCGAATACGGCGTGATCGATTTCTTCAGGCTTCACGCCGCTACGCCGGATCGCTTCTTTGGCGGCAAAAACGCCGAGATCGGTTGCGGTAAAGTCTTTTAAAGTTCCGCCGAATTTTCCAAATGCTGTTCGCGCACCATTGACGATGACAATATCTTTCGTGAGTTTCATTCACTGCTCCTTGAATGTATTGTAATGATTAGAAAATATTTTCAAAGTGAGGAAGAATATTAAAAAAACGATTATTTTTCCAGTATTAAAAATCTAACCGACATCCAATAAAAAAGCCCGTGCTTTTTGCACGGGCTCAAATAAAATTCAACTTCTGATCAATTGCCGCCTTCGTCGGTTTCTTTTTTCTCTTCCGTCGATTCTTCGACAGGAAATTCTTCTTCAACCGGTTTTTTATCCCACGGCTGGAGCACATTGACTAACCCACCGACGATGTCTTTGTATTGTTTGCGCATGTCACGAACGGGAATGAAATTGACGCTGCGTTTTTGAATTTCTTGCTCGGAATACAAGATGTTTTCTACTTCACGTTTTTTCTGGGTTTCGCGATCGACCGAGACGGTTTCGTCTTCCGGTTTAAATGACAATGCGCGCGGCGAAAGCGGCATGCTTAAGCCCGTAAAAATACGCCAGGAAGGATAGTCGGAACCGGAAACTGTCAAATCTTCAATGCCCGTAATCGTGCTGGATGATGTGGGATCTTTTTTCTTCAGCACCTGAAATTCACCACCAAGATGCAGGGCAAGCCAGTCGAAAAATTGATACTTCACACCGACGGCAGCAAACGCATAATCCTGCCGAGAATAAGCCGCTTCCGGTGGTTTCGTCATATACATCAGCCCGTACACGTCCGCCATAATGTAAAGATATTTATCGGCAACCATAATCGGATACGATCCGCCGACGCCGAAACGCAAGCTGGATGTATTTCCAGTCGAAACGGCTGCGTCAGCCAGAGCATTGCCGTTCGCCGCGCGGCGAACACTGTCTTCTCTCGTGAAACCGACGTACTGTCCTTTATCGAGATGGTTCCAATACTGCAGATTAAAATTGAAAATGTAACCGGTTTCCGGAACTTTAGGGGATTCGATAAGCGAAGTGACGACGCTAAATCCCGCTTCTGCTTTGTCGGTAGCGTAAACTTGAAACGGCGCGTTTGGAAAATTTTCACTCTTCCATTTAAACGTTCCCATAAATCCGATTTTGAATTTATCTTTTGAAAAAGAATACGGGACATAACGGAAATTCAACAAGAAATCATTGGGAACGTCGTGATCTTTAAAAAAGGAGACAATGGCGCTTGGAGGAATGCTCGGTGCGCGGTTCGGAGTCTGATAAAAATTGGTCAAAAACACCATGTCAAGATTGTGCGCAATTCCGAATTGTAATCCTAGCACGGCATTGACGTCTTTGACAGAACGGGAAGTCGTGGCCGTGCCGTCAAAGCGGTCGGCATTGCCTTTGAAAAAGCGCGTATTTTGAAATACGTACAGATCGCCGAAATCAAGCGTTTGCGCCGAATAGTTGTAAAAAGAGCCGAAACGGTCGGTCATCGCCGAAACATTTCCGGTCTGCGCTTTAAGAGTTTGAACTAAGGCAAAAACCGCACATGCGACTGTTGCAACTCTGATGAGTTTCATACAATTGCTCCGGATCAAAGATGTAAAAATAGGCAGGTAAATTCTGTTTTTTAAACATTTAAAAGATAAACCCTAACCGCTATAAATGCAAGGTTTTTTTAGATACCGGTTCGTCTAAGTGATTATACACCGGAATGCGCTATCGAACGCGATTTTATTCATTGATTCTTTACAGGTGAATAGTTACTTTTTCGACCGATTTTCCGAACTAATTACAAAAACGGTGAACAATTTGAGTATTGAAATCCGCCAACTGCATCATCCTCATCTCATGGAGTTTATCAAATTTCCATGGAAAATTTATCGTCATGATCCGAACTGGGTTCCGCCGCTTTTGATGGAACGCAAAGAATTTCTCGATCCGAAAAAAAATCCTTTTTTCCATCATGCGGAAGTGGCGTTTTTTATGGCGTATCGCGGCGAAGAAGCCGTCGGAAGAATAGCGGCCATTGATAATAAACTTCATAATGACTATCACGGCGAATCGGTCGGTTTTTTCGGACTGTTTGAATGTGTGAACGATCAGGCGGTGGCGGACGCATTGCTGAATCAAGCGAAAGAATTTCTGAAAGGCCGCGGATTGGCGGCGATGCGCGGCCCGGCGAATTTTTCGTCGAACGACGAATGGGGACTTTTGGTCGACAGTTTCGATCGTCCGCCGGTCATTCTGATGACGTATAATCCGGCCTATTACGTTCCATTGCTCGAAAAACACGGATTGAAAAAAGTCAAGGACGTCGTCGCGCATTATCTCGAAGCACCGAAAGAAGTTCCGGAGCGGATCCGGAGAGGCGTCGAATTAATATTAAAACGCAATGAATTCACTGTCCGCAAAATCAATATGAAAGACTTCGACAATGAAGTCAAAAGAATCAAAGCCATTTACAACGCGGCCTGGGAAAAAAACTGGGGATTCATTCCGATGACGGACGCGGAATTCGATTTTATGGCGAAACAAATGAAACAAATTGTTGATCCGGATTTTATTTTAATTGCAGAACATAAAGGTAATCCGGTAGCGTTTTCACTGACGATTCCCAATCTGAATGAAGCGCTGATCAAAATTCATGACGGTAAATTATTTCCGTTCGGATTGATCAAACTGCTCTGGCATTCGCGGAAAGGACAAATCCGTTCCGTCCGCGTCGTTACGCTGGGCATTACGAAAGAACATCGTAATTCCGGAATTGACACGGTGTTCTATCATAAATGCTTCGAAGAAGGATTGAAAAAAGGCGTGCATTGGGCGGAGCTTTCGTGGATTCTCGAAGACAACACGGCGATGAACCGCGCGTTGGAGCGTCTCGGCGGGCGAATTTATAAAACGTATCGCATTCTTGAAATGCCGTTGAATTCATTCCCGCACAGCTGAGACGCAGAAATGCGCACATTCTTTTTGGTTTTCATTATAATTTAAAATCAAACTATTGAAATCACTCATTACAGGCGCGACGGGCTTTATCGGCAGTCATCTGGCTGAAGCGCTCATTCAAAAAGGCCACGACGTGCGATGCATCGTGCGCCGTACCAGCGATCTCACGTGGCTCAAAAATTTGCCAGTCGAATTTGTGGAAGGCGATATTACCGACCGCGATTCGTTGATTCCGGCTGTGCAAGGCGCCGATTATATTTTTCATCTGGGCGGCATTACCAAAGCCAAAAAAGAATCGACGTATTTCAAAATCAATGCGGACGGATCGCGATTATTGTATGAAGTTTGCCGTGAGTATAATCCGGTCGTAAAAAAAATCGTACACGTGAGTTCGCAGGCGGCCGCAGGACCATCGTCGGCGAACCGCCCTCGTACGGAAAACGATCCGCCGCAGCCATTGACTTATTATGGAAAAAGCAAATTAGAAGGCGAAAAATACGCGGTCGAGTACAGTAAATTTCTCCCGATTACAATTCTCAGGCCGCCCGCGGTTTACGGCCCGCGCGAAAAAGATATTTTTATTTATTTCAAGTTGATCGATCGCCACTGGAAACCCATTCTCGGAATGAAAAAAAAATATTTAAGCCTGATTTACGTTCACGATTTGGTCGATGCGATCATGCTGGCCGCGGAAAATCCGGGCGGGCTCGGACAAACCTATTTCGTTGATGACGGGAGAATTTATTCATGGGCGGATCTGAGCGACGGAATTAAAAAAGTTATGGATCGATGGACGCTGCCGCTATTCGTGCCGGAAACATTGACGGTTGCCGTGGCGTACGTGTCGGAATTTTTTTCTCAATTTTCTTCCAAACCGGCCGTCCTTAATCGACAAAAAATCATCGAGCTGCGTCAGCAAGCATGGACGACGTCTTCAGAAAAAATCCGTAATGAATTGGGCTTTGTTTCGAAATTTGATTGGCAACGCGGCTGCGAAGAGACTATAAAATGGTACCGAGAAAACATGTGGTTGTAATAAAAAAACCTTGGCGCCGCGGCGGGACAATATTTTTTGAAATTATTTCCACAATCCTTTTTTGTTATTTCTCGCCCATTGATAAGCATCTCTAAAACGTTTTTCGTATTTGACATTCGGCGGATAGGTCATTGGTGATGCATAACCGGCTTTGATGATCTCCTCATTCAACATCCTGCCGTCTTCGAGATAAATATAACCCAGCAATCGTCCGTATTTATCGCGATGCTGCATGTCTAATTCCACCTGGATCGGCGTGCCGGCTTCCATGAGTGTTTCGACGAATCGTTTTGCATCTTTTCCTTGTGAAACGATCGCGTCGACGTCTTTTCCGGATCGTGAGGCATCTTTGCCTGCTTTGACATTGGCGCGTGACTCAGGCGTGTCGATGCCGATCAGCCGGATTTTTTCTTCCTTGCCTTCGTACCGGATGACGAATGTATCGCCATCGACAATTTTTACGATGTGCGTTCGCGAAGAAATGTTACCCGTTCCAGTTTTGATGAAACCCGACTGGTACGCCGTCCATCCGGCAGCTATCGCTGATAATAGAAATATCCATTTTTTAATTTTTCGTTTAGTCATGTTTACAAGTTAAACGATCAAAGATCAGCTGCAATTGATTTTTCGGAAGACTAATTTTCTTGCGCCATTTCTAAATTTAGTAAATGACGTGATTTGAGGCGGCCAAAGGCTAATTTTCAGTTTGCAACACAGTTTATTTTTTGCTACTTTATGCCGACCTTCCAACATCAAGAAAGCGAAACATGTCGAAGTTCGTATCGTTAAGAACGACTCTGAAAGAACGTTTATTTTTGAGTCTTGCATTAAAAGACCTTCAGTGCGAAATTCTCAAAACCAAGAAAATCAAAACGCTGCTCAACCGCGTGTATGAAGTGGATATTGCCGTCAAGACGCCTTTTGGAATTGTCGGATTTATCAAAACCAAAAACGGTGAATTTGAACTGGTCGGCGATGATATGATTCTGGCGAAAAATTCTAAATTTATCGAACAACTTACTCAAAAATACGCGTATCATCACGTCGTCACTGAAGCGAAAAAAGCCGGATTCAATCTTGTGAAAGAAACGGTCGATGACAGCCAATCGGTGCGATTGGTCTTGAGGAAGTGGAGATAACGATGTCTGAAACGGTTCAAGAAATCGAATTGACGATCAAAAAAGACGGATCAGTTGAATACACGATCAAAGGCCTTAAAGGCGAGGGGTGCGAGGATTTATCCAAAATTTTCGAGCAAATGGGGGAAGTAACGCATTCCAAAAAAACGGCGGAATTTTACGAAAAAGAATCCGACGTTCGAATTACCAACAAGCAAAAATAACATCCTTTTCAATCGCTTATTGACGTACAACGGGTATCGTGTTCATGAAGGAAAAAATTTACATCGCCAACGGACAGGGATTTTGGGGCGACAGCATCGATGCGCCGGTGCAATTGGTGCAAGGCGGCCAGCTGGATTATCTCACGCTGGATTATCTCGCCGAAGTGACGATGTCGATCATGCAGCGGCAAAAATTAAAAAAGCCGGAATTGGGGTATGCGACGGATTTTGTACATCTGATGGAACGGATTCTGCCCGCCATCATGAAAAAAAATATTAAAGTCATCGCCAATGCCGGCGGCGTCAATCCTGACAAGGCATTCCCTCCCAACGGTCAACTGTTCCGGAAGTGGGGCGCTCGCGTCACGCGCAAGGACGGCGGCAAGGTCGACCCAAAAATCGTTCGCGATGCGTGCATCGCGTGGATCAGGAACTTGGTCCCCAACGCCACAGAAAAATCCGAACTCGGGACCGACGGCGAAGTCATCCGCCTGAAGTACACCGCGCCCGGCATCGAAGGTACCGCGGTCGTGCTGCTTCACAGTCAGGAGCCTGCCGAAGAAGTCCGCTATGACCTGGGGGCCACGGAATTTAAGCAGTAGTGGCTTTGGCCGGAATGGAAGCTTTTGCTGGCAAAACAACTTGCGGCAATAGACACCACCACCTTCATTCCGCATTTTATTCAGGACTCCCGCCTGAATACCAAACGCTATGGCATTGACACCCTTGGAGCAGGCGATTTGCAATACCGCAAAGGAAAATTTCATTGTACCCGCTGCATTCCGCGAGTCGGCGTATCTTTTCTGTTCTGCCCGGCGGCCTGGTCCTTTTC
>JABWBZ010000310.1 GCA_013359335.1 bacterium | reverse complement strand
AAACTTCCCATTATAATTTTTCCCGTTGTTAAAAAAATAGTTATTTGTGAAAAACTGCTGAAATCACTTCACACCTTCAAGGGACATCACGCTCCTTTCAGTTTAGGATTACGTTGAATGGCCTATGTTTTAGGCACGAAAAACACCATCAAACTGATCCTTCGATCAGTCTAATCGTTTGACTGCAGCGGCTATTCATAGCAGTTTTTAAATTTTTTGCAAGTAAATGCTACTTTTGCACTACCTTGCATTTTGATTCCACTCTCTTTGGGTCTTAAGAAAGGAGGAAGGATTTTAAGAATAGCAGATAAAAAAGCCCTCTTAGGCCAGTATTAATATATTGACACTAATTCAATAAAAACATAACAAACTGTTTTTATTGAATTGAATATCCAAAACTGTTGCTTCCTTGTTTCTTTTCACTCATAAGACTCGAAAACGTTCATTTTTCCATAAAAAACGATGGAATGTTTTTAATCGAAAAGCTTATTACTGGCGTATCGCCCTTGAGAAAATCCTATTGGGATCGAACGCTTCCAGTGTTTATAAATCCAAAAAAACTGGGTCTGATACAGCGTTTTTTAAAATAAAAAGCCCTTATTGACTCTATCGAGTTTTTTTTATACTTTCCGACGCTTTTTTTGAAATTCGTGATTCACTTAAGTCGCAAGAATGAAGAATAAATCAACCGTCATTTTATTGAGCCTATTCGGATTTTGTTTTGTTTCATTACTCATCGTGATGCTATACAATCTGGTGTGGCCAGACGTGAGTTTTGGAAGAAAAGTAGCTTTGATCGAATTGGACGGCGAGATTTTCGATTCGCGCGACATCGTCAGGCAATTCAAGAAATTTAGGGATGACGCTTCGGTAGAAGCAATTGTTTTTCGTATCGAAAGCCCGGGCGGCGGCATCACGCCTTCGCAGGAAATTTACGACATCATCAAAAAAATCCGCGCCGGCGGTAAACCGGTCATTGCGTCGATGGGTAGCGTAGCCGCGTCAGGCGGTTATTACGTTGCGTGCGCTGCGGATACGATCGTAGCCAACCCAGGTACGATAACCGGTAGCATCGGCGTCATCATTCAATATCCGAATGTTGATAAACTGCTGGAAAAAGTCGGTGTAAAATTCACTACGATCAAAAGCGGCCAATTTAAAGATGCGTTGAGCCCTTACCGTGACATGACCAAAAATGAAGCCGATTATATGCAGAATTTTGTGATGAATGCTTACGAGCAATTTGTTCAGATGGTTGTGCTCGAGCGGCAGCTTGATACGGCTTATGTCCGTCAATATGCCGATGGCCGCGTGTTTACAGGTCAACAGGCGAAAGATTTGCAATTAGTGGATGTCCTCGGCACTTATGATGATGCGATTTTGATCGCCGCGCAACGAGCCGGTATCGAAGGCGAGCCGCAGGTTGTACGTGAGAAAAAACATAAACCGTCGTTATTCGAAATGTTTTTTGATGAAGATGCCGGCGCTAAAATCGGTTCGTTTCTGCCCGAATTTAAAAGCTATCCCGTCATCAGTTATAAATATGGTTTCTGATCATGAATATTACTAAAGCGGACATTATCGGAAAAATTACGGAAGCCGTCGGATTGACTAAAATCGAAACCGAAGCCGTGATCAACGGGTTTATCGTGGTCATCAATGAAGCTTTGAAAAACGGACAAGAAGTGGAAATCCGCGGATTGGGAAGTTTCCGTATCATCGAACGCGAACCACGCCTGGCGCGCAATCCCAAAACCGGCGAAATGATTCAATTGCCCAAACGCCGCGTTCCGCAATTCCGGCCGTCGAAAGACTTGAAAAAAGCCGTGAACGAAACAAAATAATTACTGACAGATAAATTCATTAACTAAGGAGTTCCAATGCCCTGCGGAAAAAAAAGAAAAAGAAGAAAAATGGCGACGCACAAGCGTAAGAAAAGACTCAGACGCGATCGTCATAAGAAAAAAGCGCGTTAATTAACGTTCATGCGTAAAAGCCTCGTTCACCGGTGAACGAGGCTAATTTTTTTTGATTGAATTATGCGCAACATCAAAATCATCATCGAATACGACGGAACGAAATTCCACGGCTGGCAGTTCCAAAAGGAACAACGTTCCGTTCAGGGCGAATTGCAAAAAGCCGTCCAACACATTACCGGTGAGGATGTTGTCGTCGAAGGCGCCGGTCGGACCGACACGGGCGTTCACGCGCGCGGACAAGTGGGCAATTTTAAAATCGAAAAAGCGATCGAACCGGATGCGTTGCAAAAAGGCCTCAATGCCGTTTTACCAAACGACGTCCGCATTAAAGCCATCGAAGAAGTTGATCTGAATTTTCATGCGCGGTTTTCTGCCAAAAGCCGGCGATATAAATATCGGATTGTTCAACAGCCCATTGCCATCGGCCGCCAATATCATTGGTTTTATCCGCATCTGTTGAATTTTGAAATCATGCAGCAATCGGTGGCGCATTTGCTCGGAGAAAAAAGTTTTAAAGCGTTCTGCCTATCCGAAGCGGAGGTGAATCACTACCGCTGCCATGTCCTCCACGCTCGATGGTATGAAGAAAACGGATTAAAAATATTCGAAATTCACGCCAACCGTTTTTTGCACAACATGGTACGTTGCTTGGTCGGAACGTTTATTAATCTTGGAAAAGGGAAAATTTCAGCCAATGACTTGCCGATGATTATCGCAAAAGAAGATCGTAAGCTTGCAGGATTTACGGCGCCCGCCGTGGGGTTGTGTTTGGAAGAAGTGATTTATTAAAAACATATCGTAGCGACGTTTTTTCTAATCTAGAATGGTACAATAATTGTCTTATTTCTAATTGTAAGTTGATATGATTTACTTTAATCGTTTAAAAACAAATGATTAAAGTAATGTGGAATAAATGCAAAATTCAGTTTTTTGTGAAGTTTGCTTCAGTTTTTTGAAAATTTTCTCCTGTTTTGAGGGTTTAGGGTAAATTGATCTGAAGTTAGGGCTTTTGGTCAATTTGTGAAGCGTTGCAGTTTCTTAGGGGTTCTGCAACGCTTCTTTTATTTTCCTTCAGCTTTTCATCCGCGACAAAATCAAAATACTTAAGAAACCGAAAACCGCATTGCCAAGCCAGGCGGCCTGAATCGGAGTCAGCGATTGGCTGTAGCCCATCCAACGCCCCATTTGAATCAAAATCCAGTACGAAAAACAGATGACGAGAGTGAGAAAAATATTCATTCCGGCTCCGCTTTTGCGGCGGGATGCGGCGAGCGGCGCGCCGAAAAGCACCATGATAAAACACGTCAGCGGATATGAAAATTTTAAATAATAATCGACTTCCCATCTTTCCGTGCGGGCACCGCTGCGCCTGAGTTTTGTAATAAAAGCGCTCATCTCCTGGAAATTCATTTCTTCGGGGCTACTCTCTCTTCGCAAAATATCTTCAGGATCGAAAAACAGATCGTCTTTGACGAGCACCGTCAGGCGTTCGACTTTTTCGTGTCCCTGATCAAAAATCCGTACGCTGACGTTTTTTAAAGTCCACGAACTCTTGGCAGAATCCCAACTTGCTTCGAGCGCATCCATTCGTTCGATTAATTGCGTTCCGAAAAATTTCTGAATCGAGATATTGCTGGCGACCAACCTGTTTTTATCGAATTTGTCGATGAATACTTTGACGCCGCTCGGGTCGTACATTGCAATATCGCGTCCCATGGCTCTTCGATTGATATTGACGCGTTCGACATGCGTCTGCCACAAGTCGGTTTTTTTTTGATTGGCTGCCGGCACGATGTTCTCGCTGATCCAAGCGTCCATGTCGCAGGACATCATCTTTCCTACGCTGCGTTCTTCCAGCGGTAGTGTCGCAGCAGTCCACCCAGCC